>SLRW01000054.1 GCA_007130745.1 Gammaproteobacteria bacterium | reverse complement strand
GCGACGCCTGTGAGTGTAATGTGTTGTCGGTCTAATCGAACACGGGAGCGCTAAGATGATGGGCCTCGCCGGCCGTTTGCCTGAGTCGTTCCGTATCCAGCAATTCCATATCGCGGCGTTCCACGGCGATCAGACCGTCTGCCTGGAAGCGGGCCAGTATGCGGCTTACGGTTTCCGGTGCCAGGCGTAGATAGTTGGCAATATCACGACGCGGCATGGCCAGCCTGAAGCGGGTGGCTGAAAAGCCACGGTGGTGGTAGCGCGACGACAGTCCCAGCAAAAAGCCGGCCAGGCGTTCATCGGCTGTGTGATCGGCGACCATGTTTTCCAGTGTGGAGATGTCCTTGCTCAGCAGACGCATGATTTGCTGCTGCAGTTGTGGCATTTCCGTCGCCAGCCGGGTGAGATCAGCGTAGGGCAGTTTGCATACCGTGCCGGTATCCAGGGCCACGGCGTTGCGGCGGTGGCGGTGGGTGTATATGGCGTCCAGCCCCATCAGCTCCCCCGGCAAATGAAAACCCAGTACCTGTTCGCGCCCCTCACCGTCGACGACATAGCTTTTGAAGCACCCCGAGCGCACGGCATAAATCGTGGTGAAGGGATCATCAATGCGAAACAGATGATCATCAGCATGCAGCGGGGCAGAAGGCTCGACCAGATTATCGAGACGACAGGTCTGGCTTTCACTCAGCCCCATGGGCAGGCATAACCGGGCCAGTGAGCATCGGCTGCAGGCGCTGCGCAGCTGGGCCAGGCCTGTGTTTTCAGAAGCGGGTGTCATGAAGCATCCTTGTGCAGCGCTTACTGATGACGCTGTGCCATTTATTCTACCGTGTCAATCATACGCCCGATCTTGGGAGCCTGGAAATGCTGCCGTCGATATCCGGCATCCGCCCTGGTGTGTTATGCGGGTGGTCGCGAGGGGTTAGAATACGCCGTGTCGACAGCGCAACTATCAGTGGAGAACCCGGAATGCAGGGAGATTCGGATCAAGGGCTGGATATCGGCGCGTTGGCTGCCGATCCCGTGAGCCAGTTTCGTAACTGGTTTGAGCTTACCCGCGATGCCGGGCTGGTGGATCGGACCGCCATGACACTCGCCAGTGTGGATAGCCGGGGCCGACCGTCGGCCAGAATTGTGTTGCTCAAGGATATTCGTGATGAGGGTGTGGTTTTTTATACCAATTATGAAAGCCGCAAGGGGCGGGAACTGTTGCAAAATCCGTGGTGTGCGCTGGTGTTCTGGTGGGACCGCCTGGGGCGACAGGTGCGCATTGAAGGGCAGGCCCGACAGCTGTCGGCGGCTGACTCGGATGCCTATTTCGCCACCCGCCCGCGGGACAGCCAGTTGGGCGCCTGGGCGTCCCCCCAAAGCCAGGCTGTGGACAGCCGCGCGACTCTGGAACAACGCCTGACAGAACTTGAGCGTGAATATGAAGGCCGAGCGGTACCGCGCCCGCCGCACTGGGGTGGGTTCTGCGTGGTCCCGGAGTCAGTGGAATTCTGGTTGTCGCGCGGTGCCCGCATGCATGATCGGCTGCGCTACCTCCGCCATGGTGATGGCTGGACCATAGAACGGCTTGCGCCCTGAAAACCCGCTTTAAGTTTAAGGTTTCAGGACGTCTTGAAACCTTAAACTCGATTTTTAATTAAATTCGGAGAAATTACCGGGTTTGTTCAGAGCCCAGTCATAGTTGATGTGCCGGATGCGGGTGGTGCCCTGCATGGCGCTAATCACCTCCTCGTCGGCATATTCACGGATGAAGTCGCGGACTGAGCCGGCTTCGTTAACAAAGTGCGACTCGTACCAGTCGAACAGGCGACTCAGGTGCAGGGTGTTGCCGTCGATATCGAGTTGTCGCGGCGTATTGAACGCACGCCGGGTGTTTTCTGTCATCAGGGTATCGACGTTGTCGGGGGTGAAAAGCTGCCGGCGCAGTGGCGGGCAGCCCACCGAGGCGCAATTGACGGCAAAGTGCACCCGGGCTTCTTTCCAGCCCTTGTCCCGGAAATCGTCGCCCAGGAGAATACCTTTCTCGATGTCGTCCAGACTGTATTTCCGCCCGCCGATTTCAAACAGCTCACGTTCGAATACATTCTCCCGAAAGGGGTTGACCCGGCCGCCGTAGTCCCAGACTGAATCAACCAGTTTGCCGTTCGGGCGTTCCTCCAGGATGTGGGCGATCATAAAAAAATTGTAGGCATTGAGCCAGAAGGCAATGGCTTTTTCACGCGTGTCCAGGGTGTCGGTGTCAAAGTCTTTGAGCAGCTCGCGCTGGCGTTCCAGGCGCTCGTCGGTGGCCTCATGGGCGAGGGCGTCGTCATAGTCAAAGGCGCTGACCAGACCGTTGATGGGCAGGTTTTTTTCGTGCAAAAAATCCGCCAGTAGTTCGGCGTAGGGGGCGTAGGCGCGACTGATCGGGTCTGTTGGCGTTGCCCCGGCCGGGAGAGCGGTGGTCAACAGCAGCAAGAGGGTGATCCAGGTGGCTGTTATTCGAGGCATGGCAAACTCTCCTGTTGCTGTCCCGGGGTGGTGGTGGGCAGGTTTTGGGTTCCCGGGTATCAGACCGGTGTTGTGCGAAACATCATGCCTATTCATGCGGCAAATCCGGGCCGCCGTCAATATGGCTGACATCACGCTTTAGCGGCGCTTGTCAGATTGATTTATGACCTGCTCACAGGTAAGCTGCCCGCGGTTTTACCGCAGCGAGGCTCACATGCGCACACCCCTTGTCGCCGCCAACTGGAAGATGAATGGTTCACGCCAGTTCAACGAGGCTCTGTTGACGCAGATCGTTGCAGGGGCGCGCCAGTGCGCGGATGTGGATCTGGCGATTTGTCCGCCCCATGTCTATCTGGACCAGGCGCGTGTTGCGCTGGCGAATACCGAGATCGGGCTGGGTGCCCAAAACCTCAGCCAGTACGATGATGGTGCTTTTACGGGAGAAGTCAGTGCCCGGATGCTGGCGGACATAGAGTGTCGTTATTCGCTGGTCGGGCACTCCGAACGCCGCACCCTGTTTGGTGAGGATGATGGGACGGTTTCGGCCAAGTTCCGTCAGAGTCAGATGTACGCGCTGCAACCAATATTGTGTGTGGGCGAGACGCTGGAAGAACGTGATGCCGGGCGCACCGAGGAAGTTATTGCCGGGCAGCTGGATGCCGTACTGGGCGTGGCCGGTGTTTTCACACTCACCGCTGCGGTGGTGGCCTATGAGCCTGTATGGGCGATAGGGACCGGTCACAGCGCCTCGCCGGAGCAGGCCCAGGCAGTACACGCATTTATACGCGAGCGGGTTGCCCGGCAGGATGGTACAATCGCCCGCCGCCTGCGGATTATCTACGGGGGCAGTGTCAAAGCGGACAATGCCGCCGAGTTGTTTGCTATGGAAGATATTGATGGGGGCCTGATCGGCGGCGCCTCGCTCAAGGCGGAAGATTTTCTGGCCATTGCCCGCGCGGCTTCGACTACGCGCACCTGACAACGCAACGGAATCACTTATGGTTGCCTTTCTGCTTACGTTACATGTGCTGCTGGGACTGTCACTGGTGACCCTGGTGTTGCTTCAGCATGGCAAGGGTGCCGATGCGGGGGCTGCCTTTGGCAGCGGGGCGTCGGCGACGGTTTTTGGTGCCCGTGGTGTGGCCACCTTTCTCAGCAAGACGACGGCGGTGCTGGCCACGCTGTTTTTCTTCACCAGTCTCGGGCTGGGTTATCTTTTCCTTAATCAGGAGGGGCCCGGCAGTGTGATGGAACGTGCGCCGGTAGAAGAGGTGCAGCTGGAGCAGTCGGCGCCGGCCGACGAACAGGCAGCGCCTGAACAGCCGGGCGCCGAAGATATGCCGGGATTACCCGACTGAGTCGGGTTTTGCGTGGTGAGCGGGACTGTGAACAGTCCTCCTCAAGCGGTTACAATAGTGCGGCTCCGGTAATAGCGGGGCAATTTCTGGCCGAAGTGGTGGAATTGGTAGACACGCTATCTTGAGGGGGTAGTGGCGAAAGCCGTGCCGGTTCGAGTCCGGCCTTCGGCACCATGATTTGGCGCGTCGGAATGCACAGCGAAATTCCGGCGCGAACCAGCCCTGAGAAGGTCAGGGTCGTCAGCTTCTTACAGGCAATCCGCAGGTTCGGTTTGGCTGTGAGCTTGAGTCAGGCACGGATCGCCGGGGCCGGCAGAAAAGGACTTGGCGGGAGTTGCCGGCAGGGTTCAATACGGGTCATCGCGGGGCGGCGGGCACAGTTGCCAGTCGCCTGGGTTTCTGCCGGGACAGCAGACAAGGCTGTCATCTGAACAGGCGCAGACAATGCTTGAGAATTACCTGCCCATACTCATATTTCTGGTTCTGGGCGTACTGTTTGCCGTGGTACCGCTGGGGCTGGGTTTCATTCTCGGCCCACGCAAGCCCGACAGCGAAAAACTCTCTCCTTATGAATGCGGCTTTGAGGCCTTTGAAGACGCCCGTATGAAATTCGACGTGCGTTATTATCTGGTCGCTATTCTGTTCATTATTTTTGATCTGGAAATCGCCTTCCTGTTTCCCTGGGCTGTGGTGCTGAATGAGATCGGCCTGTTCGGCGCACTTGCGATGCTGCTGTTTCTGGGGCTGTTGGTGATCGGTTTCATCTACGAGTGGAAGAAAGGGGCGCTGGAATGGGAGTAGAAGGCGTTCTTGAAAGGGGGGTAGTCACCACGTCCGTAGACCGGCTGGTCAACTGGGCACGCACCGGCTCCATGTGGCCCATGACTTTCGGTCTGGCCTGCTGTGCGGTGGAAATGATGCAAGCCGGCGCCGCGCGTTATGACCTCGATCGTTTCGGTGTCATTTTTCGTCCCAGTCCGCGTCAGTCCGATGTGATGATTGTCGCCGGTACTCTGGTTAACAAAATGGCACCGGCCCTGCGCAAGGTGTATGACCAGATGCCCGAGCCGCGCTGGGTGATTTCCATGGGTTCCTGCGCCAATGGCGGGGGCTATTATCATTATTCCTATGCCGTGACCCGCGGGTGCGATCGAATTATTCCCGTGGATATCTATGTGCCGGGCTGTCCGCCCACGGCCGAGGCACTGATGTACGGCATTGTGCAGTTGCAGAACAAGATCCGGCGCACCAACACCATTGCGCGCCAGTAAACCGTTGTCCGGGGAACCGAGCATGAGCGAACACATGGCCACATTGGCCGGCGCCCTGCAAAGCCGCTTCAGCGAGGCTGTGGTCAGCTTTGCTGCGGTCACCGACGAGGTGACGCTGGAAGTGCCGCTGGCGCAGTATCGCGAGGTAGCCGTGGTGCTGCGTGATGGCCCGGAGTTTGGCTTTGCTCAGCTCAGCGATCTCTGCGGGGTGGATTATCTGGCCTACGGTGATGCTGAATGGACTACCGAGGCCTCCACAGAGCTCGGCTACAGCCGTGGTGTAGAGCGCTACCATGGTGAACAAGATCCTGATTTGGACTCTCCCCGGCGTTTTGCCGTGGTCTGCCATTTGCTGTCCTTGCAGCACAATGCCCGCTTGCGACTGCGGGTTTACGCGGCCGATCCGCAATTTCCGATGGTCCCGAGCGTGGTGGATATCTGGCCGGCAGCGAACTGGTTCGAGCGCGAAGCCTTTGATCTGTTCGGAATTCACTTCGAGGGGCATCCGGACCTGCGCCGTATCCTGACTGACTACGGCTTTATAGGGCACCCCTTCCGCAAGGATTTCCCGCTCAGCGGCCATGTTGAGGTGCGTTACGACCCGGATCGGGGCCGGGTGGTGTACCAGCCGGTGACCATTGAGCCCCGCGTGACGGTGCCCAAGGTGATCCGGGCGGCCCGCGGGCAAGCGCCGACCGAGCCACAGGAGGCCGGTCGCGATGGCTGAGTTCCAGAATTTCACCCTTAACTTCGGGCCACAGCACCCGGCGGCGCACGGAGTGTTGCGCCTGGTGCTGGAAATGGAAGGTGAGGTGATCAGGCATGCTGACCCGCATGTCGGCTTATTGCATCGCGGCACCGAAAAACTCGCCGAGCACAAGCCCTACAACCACAGTATCGGCTACATGGACCGGCTCGATTATGTGTCCATGATGTGCAACGAACATGGCTATGTGCTGGCCATCGAGAAACTGCTGGCGCTTGAGCCGCCGTTGCGGGCCCAGTATATCCGGGTGATGTTTGACGAGATCACCCGTATTCTCAATCACCTGTTGTGGCTGGGGGCGCATGGCCTGGATATTGGCGCCATGACAGTGTTCCTGTATTGCTTCCGTGAGCGTGAAGTGCTGATGGATTGCTACGAGGCCGTGTCCGGCGCGCGTATGCATGCTACCTATTACCGTCCGGGTGGCGTGGCGCGGGATCTGCCCGGGCAAATGCCGCAGTATCAGCCGTCCGCTTTTCGCAGCGAGCGCGAGCTTAAGCGCATGAACGAGGCCCGTGGTGGATCGCTGCTGGATTTCATCGAGAATTTCACCGATTACTTCCCCGGCTGCATAGACGAATACGAGACTTTGCTGACGGATAACCGCATCTGGAAGCAGCGTACGGTAGGGATTGCCGAGGTCTCCCCGGAGCGGGCCATCGCGCTGGGCTTTACCGGGCCCATGCTGCGCGGCTCAGGCGTGGAATGGGACCTGCGCCGCAAACAGCCCTACGAGGTCTATGATCGGCTCGATTTCCGGATCCCGGTGGGCACCAACGGCGATTGCTATGACCGCTACCTGGTGCGCATAGAAGAGATGCGCCAGTCGACGGATATTATTCGCCAGTGCGTGAACTGGCTGCGGGACAACCCGGGCCCGGTGATGGCCGATGAGCCCAAGGTGGTGCCGCCAAAACGCGAAGTGATGAAACACGATATGGAAGCCATGATCCATCACTTCAAGCTGTTTACCGAGGGCTATTCGGTGCCGGAAGGCGAGACCTATGCCGCCGTGGAGGCACCCAAGGGTGAGTTTGGTGTGTATCTGGTTTCCGATGGCGCCAACAAGCCTTATCGGGTAAAGATCCGGGCGCCGGGTTTTGCCCACCTCGCGGCCATGAATGAAATGGTGCAGGGTCACATGCTGGCCGACGTGGTCGCGGTGATCGGCACCCAGGACATTGTTTTCGGGGAGATTGACCGCTGATGGCTCAGACATCCCGACAGCCGGTGGCCAGCCTGTCATCGCATGTGATGGCCGAGATTAACGAGGCGCTCAAGCGCTATCCGGAGGATCAGAAGCGCTCCGCCGTGCAAAGCGCGCTGCATGCCGTACAGCATGACAATGGCGGCTATCTCACCGTGCCTCTGATGGATGCGGTGGCCGAGGTGCTGGGGATGGCTCCGATCGAGGTCTATGAGGTGGCCAGCTTCTATTCCATGCTGGAAACCGAACCGGTGGGGCGCCACAGCGTATCCGTATGCACCAATATCTCGTGCATGTTGCGCGGCGCTGATGACATTCTGGCCCATGTCGAGCAACGTTTGGGCATCAAACGTGGCGAAAGCACGGCGGACGGCAAGGTCTACCTCAAGTGCGAGGAAGAATGTCTGGCTGCCTGTGCCGGCGCACCGATGATGATGGTCAATCATGTGTATCACGAGAATCTCACACCTGAGAAAGCCGACGAGATTCTTGATGGTCTGGAGTAAAGCCGTGTCGGTGATGCACCGGGGCGAGAGTGGGGAGCCATGCTGAACCAGGTTTGTTACAGCACGCTTGAATTCGACGAACCATGGACCTTCGAGAATTATCTCAAGGTTGGTGGTTACGAGGCGTGGAAAAAGATCCTGCAGGAGAAAACCCCGCCGGCGGATATTATTCAGCTGGTCAAGGATTCCGGTCTGCGCGGTCGCGGTGGCGCCGGCTTCCCTACCGGCCTGAAGTGGAGCTTCATGCCAAAGGATTTCGAAGGCCAGAAGTACGTCGTCTGTAATTCAGATGAGAGTGAGCCGGGCACCTGCAAGGATCGTGACATCCTGCGTTACAATCCGCACGCAGTGGTGGAGGGCATGGCGATTGCCGCCTGGGCCATGGGCGCCACGGTGGCCTACAATTATCTGCGCGGTGAGTTCATGGATACGCCCTGGCGGCGCTTCAGCCAGGCGCTGGCCGAGGCCTATGAGCACGGCCTGCTGGGCCGGGATATACAGGGCTCCGGGATCAATGTGGATATCCACGGTCATCTGGGTGCCGGAGCCTATATCGTGGGCGAGGAAACCGCGCTGCTGGAATCGCTGGAAGGCAAGAAGGGGCTGCCCCGGGTGAAGCCGCCATTCCCGGCGATGTTTGGTCTCTATGGCAAGCCCACCACGATCAACAACACCGAGACCTACGCCTCGGTGCCGACGATCCTGCGCCGCGGGCCGGACTGGTTCGCCAACCTGGGCAAGCCCAATAACGGCGGCACCAAGATTTTCTCGGTCAGTGGTCACGTCAACAAGCCGGGCAATTTTGAAGTGCCCATGGGCATGCCTTTTGCCACCTTGCTGGAAATGGCCGGTGGCATGCGTGACGGGGCGAAACTCAAGGCGGTGATCCCTGGTGGCTCCTCGGTGCCGGTAGTGCCGGGCGAAGTCATGCTCGAGACCGACATGGATTATGACTCGGTGACCAAAGCCGGTTCCATGCTGGGCTCCGGCGCGGTTATTGTGATGGACGAGAACACCTGCATGGTGAAGGTGCTGGAACGGATATCGCGGTTTTATTATGCCGAGTCCTGCGGCCAGTGCACGCCATGCCGGGAAGGTACCGGTTGGCTGCATCGCGTGATCAGCCGGATTGAAAACGGCCGGGGTCGGCCCGAGGATCTGGCGCAGCTCGATGATATGGCCCGTCGCATCGAGGGCCGCACGATATGCGCTTTCGGTGATGCCGCGGCCATGCCGGTGCGCAGCTTCATCAAGCATTTCCGTGAAGAATTCGAATACCACGTTGAACACGGCCGCTGCATGGTCGGTCCCGGTAGCCGCGAGGCGACCCCGGCAAAGCAACAGACAGGCTAGCGATGAGCGACGAACGGGTCACCATAGAGGTCGACGGCCGCAAGCTTGAGGCCGAAAAGGGCGAGATGCTGATCAGCGTCACCGACGCGGCGGGTATCTCTATCCCGCGTTTCTGCTACCACAAAAAGCTTTCGGTGGCGGCCAACTGCCGCATGTGTCTGGTGGAAGTAGAAAAAGCGCCGAAACCGTTGCCGGCCTGCGCCACGCCGGTGATGGACGGCATGATCGTGCATACCCGTTCGGAAAAAGCCGTGGATGCCCAGAAAGGCACCATGGAATTCCTGCTCATCAACCACCCGCTGGATTGTCCCATCTGCGATCAGGGCGGCGAATGTGAGTTGCAGGATTTGTCGCTGGGGTACGGCGAGGGGGTATCGCGTTTCAACGAGGGCAAGCGTGCGGTACGCGACAAGAATATCGGTCCGCTGATTGCCACCGACATGACTCGCTGCATCCACTGCACGCGCTGCGTACGTTTCGGTGACGAGATTGCCGGTATTCGCGAACTTGGCGCTACCGGCCGCGGCGAACACATGGAAATCGGCACCTATGTCGAGCGCAGTGTGGACTCCGAGATGTCCGGCAATGTGATTGACCTGTGTCCGGTGGGGGCGCTCACCAACAAGCCCTATCGTTATACCGCGCGTCCCTGGGAGCTGATCCAGCACGCCATGGTTGCCCCGCATGATTCAGTCGGTTCGAATATCTTCCTGCATTCGCGTCGCGGGCGGGTGATGCGTGCCGTGCCGCGCGACAATGAACAGGTCAATGAAACCTGGATTTCCGACCGTGACCGCTATGGTCATTTCGGCCAGTATGAGCAACGCCTGGAACGGCCCATGTTGCGTGAGAATGCTGAGTGGCGCGAGGTGGCGTGGGACACCGCATTGAGTGCCGCTGCCCGTATGCTGCGTGGCGTGGATGCCTCGCGCATGGGTATGCTGGCCTCGGCAGGCAGCTCGCTGGAAGAATTGCACCTGTTCCGGCGCCTGGCCGAGAGCCTGCGTTGCCCCAATCTCGATCATCGCCTGGGGCTGGGAGATTTTACCGATCAGGAGACAGCCCCGCTGTTCCCTGCGCTGAACTGCAATATTGCCAGCCTGGAGCAAGCGGATGCCGTGCTGATTGTGGGCAGCAATGTGCGCAAGGATCTGCCCATTGTGCATCACCGGTTGCGCAAGGCCGGCTTGCGCGGCGCCCGGATTGCGGTCATCAACCCGGCGGATTTTGATTTCCGGTTGCCGGTGGCGCATCAATGCGTCGCCGCCGATATTGGCCAGGAGCTTGCGGGATTGACCAATGCAGTGGCTGAACTCACAGGCACCCCGATGGCATTGAATTTGCGTGATGCGATCGGCAAGGCCCCGGTCACTGAACAGCACCGGGCCATGGCCAAAATGCTCAGCGAAGGCAGGCAGTCTATGGTACTGACGGGCGCGCTGGCCGAGGGTCGTCAGGATTATTCGCTGTTGCGTGTGCTGGCTGATTATATTGCCGAAGCCACTGAGGCCGTCGTCGGGGAATTACCGGTGGCCGCCAATGCCGCCGGTGCCGCGCTGGCCGGGGTGCTGCCGCATCGTGGCCCGGGCGGTGGTCCCGTCGACAATCCCGGCCTGCACGCAGGCGAGATGTTCGCCCGTGATGACATGGAAGCCTTCGTGCTGATGGGGCTTGAGCCCGAGCTTGATGCCGTTGATGCGGCGGCGGCTCGCAAGGCACTGCGTGCGGCGGATCGGGTGGTGGTGCTGACGGCGTATCAGAGCCCCGAAATGCTGGAATATGCTGATGTGCTTCTGCCCATCGCGGCCTGGCCGGAAAGCGCCGGTACCTGGATCAACCTGGAAGGGCGCTGGCAAGGGCATCAGGGCGCGGTCGCACCGGTGGGTGAGGCCCGTCCGGGCTGGAAAGTATTACGCGTGCTGGGCAATGAACTGGGCCTGAATGGCTTCGATTATGTCTCGCCTGAGCAGGTTCTGGATGAGGCCCGCACGCTTATCAGTAACGCCGAGCCGGATATCCCCGTGACGGCGCCGGTGGTGGCCAGCGCGCTGCGGCCCTCGGCATTGATGCGTCTGGGCGAGGTGTCATTGTATTCAACAGATCCCATGGTGCGCCGTGCCGCGCCGCTGCAAAAGACTGCCGATGGCGTACGCGCCCGGCAGCTGGCCATGCATCCCGCTGATATCGATCGACTGGGTCTGGCCGGGGCGGAATATGCGGAAGTACGCCAGGGCGAGGGCCGGGCGGTGATGCCGCTGGTGGCCGATGAGGCGCTGGCCGAAGGCTGTGTGCGGGTGTGCGCCGGCCTCACCGAGACGCGTGATCTGGGGCAGCGTTTTGGTGCGGTAGAAGTGGTTGCGGCTGAAGGGCCGGGGGCATCCACGGCCAGGGAGCAGAATCAGGCATGATGGTCTGGCTGGAGACAACCTGGCTGACGGTCTGGGGGGCACTGCCGCCGGAGTTTCAGTACACCGTCTGGACGTTGACCAAGATCCTGCTCATCGTGCTGCCGTTGATGCTGGC
>SLRW01000043.1 GCA_007130745.1 Gammaproteobacteria bacterium | reverse complement strand
GCCTTGATTTCGGCTTCCGACAGCGGCTCGGGCAGGTACTCCTGCAACACCGTGATTTCGGCCTGTTCGACCGCGGCCAGTTCGTCTCGGCCGGCCTCGTTGTATTGTGAGATGGATTCGCGGCGCTGTTTGACCATCTTTTCCAGCACCGCCAGTATGCCATCGTCGTCGAGCTCGATGCGCTCGTCGACCTCGCGGCGCTGGATTTCGGCCAGCAGCATGCGGATGGTGCCCAGCCGCGCCTTGTCACCACTGCGCATGGCGGCTTTCATATCGTCCCGGATACGGGCCTTGAGTGACATGGCGGAAAGTCAGCTGCGCGGGGACAGATCAGGGGCGCAGGCGCTTTTGTGCTTCGCGCTGCAATTTCTTGTGGTGACGCTTGACGGCCGCCGCGCGCTTGCGCTTGCGTTCCTGCGTGGGCTTTTCATAGAACTCGCGCCGGCGCACTTCGGTGAGGATGCCGGCTTTCTCGCAGGAGCGCTTGAAGCGCCGCAAGGCGGCATCAAAATACTCGTTTTCCTTGACACGTACCGTAGGCATTCGGTGCCCCTGTGGTTGTTCATCTATTGTATCCCGCGGGGCCGGATCAACACCGGCTTCCCCGAAGGGCCGCAAATTCTAGCCCCGACGGGTTAGAATTTCAATTCCCGACGCGCTTTATGTGCGCGTCCCGACTGCGGAAGCAACAAAAATGCGTGTGCTGGGAATCGAAACCTCCTGCGATGAGACCGGTGTGGCGGTGTATGACAGCGTGGATGGCCTGCTGGCACATGCACTTTACAGCCAGGTGGCGACGCATGCCGCCTTTGGTGGCGTGGTGCCGGAACTGGCTTCGCGCGATCATGTGCGCAAATTGCTGCCGCTGATTCGCGAGGTGATGGCGGAGTCGCGCAGTACGCCGGCGCAGATTGGCGGGATTGCCTTTACCGAGGGCCCCGGCCTGGTGGGCGCTTTGCTGGTGGGCGCGGCGGTGGCGCGTTCACTGGCCATGGCCTGGGGTGTGCCGGCGGTGGGTGTGCATCACATGGAAGGCCATTTGCTGGCGCCCATGCTGGAGTCGCCCGCGCCCGCATTCCCGTTTGTGGCACTGCTGGTTTCCGGCGGTCATACCCTGCTGGTGGATGTGCAGGGGGTAGGGCGCTACCGCATACTGGGTCAAACGCTGGATGATGCCGCCGGCGAGGCTTTCGACAAGACGGCCAAGCTGCTGGGTTTGCCCTATCCCGGCGGGCCTGAACTGGCGCACCTGGCCGAAAGCGGCCGTCCGGACCGCTTTCATTTCCCCCGCCCCATGACCGATCGCCCCGGGCTGGATTTCAGCTTTAGTGGCCTCAAGACGGCGGTATTGACCCGGGTGCGGGAATTGCCGGACGAGCCGCAGGCGCGAGCCGATGTGGCCCGGGCCTTTGAGGAGGCCGTGGTGGATACGCTGGTGATCAAGTGCCGGCGGGCGCTGGAAACTGTGGCCGCCGCCGGGGATGCGCCACGGCTGGTAGTGGCTGGCGGGGTGGGCGCCAATCGCCGGCTGCGTGAACGCATGGCGGAGATGGCCGCCACGCTGGATGCCGAACTGTGGTATCCGCGCCCGGAGTTCTGCACGGATAATGGCGCCATGATCGCCTGTGCCGGCAGTGTGCGGCTGACCGATGCCGACAAGTCGCGTGCGATCACTGCCCGCGCCCGCTGGTCGCTCGAAGAATTAAAGCCACCGGCTTTAATTCGTGGTTAAGTGATTACGTGGTTAGGTGGTTAGGTCGCGGGACAGATCGTTGCACACCGGTATCAATCTGGCGTACGCGCCGACAGGCCGTAAATTAACTGCCGCGAAATGTGCGCGAAATACACGCGATATAAAACCCCCAAAAGCTAACCATGAAGAACATGAAGGCTTAAATATTGGGGGGTGGCTGATGTTGTGAGGGCGGATACCCGGATAGTCAGGGGGATGGGTGATCCAGGTGGCAACCACCATACTCATCATTCTCGTGCCGACGGGAACGACAGCACCCAAAGCCAATGCATTCTCTCTGAACCTTCATGTCCTTCATGCTCTTCATGGTTAAGGCTTTTTACTGCCTTTCGGCGCCATGAAATTATCCCGATCAGGCCCCCAACCACATCAGGTGCCCGCAAATATTCCATCTGGCGAAAATTTCGCGTGTATTTCGCGGCAACTCAAACCCCATATCGGCGCGCGTTGCAGCTCGTCGGCTCTGCAGCCATCCGTCTCGCGACGTAATCACGTAACCACGTAAAACGTTTTTTTAAGTACACTGCCCGCAGTGTGAGGCACGGGGCGTCTGAAGCCATGGACATTATTTATCTGCATGATTTGCGTATTGATACGGTCATCGGGGTATTTGACTGGGAGCGTCGGGTGCGTCAGACAGTCAGCCTGGACCTGGACATGGCGGCGGATATCCGCCGCGCCGCTGACAGCGACGATATCGAGCATACGCTGGATTACAAGGCAGTGGCCAAGCGCCTGATCGCCTTTGTGGAAGAGAGTGAATTCCAGCTGGTGGAAACCCTGGCCGAGAAGGTGGCCGCGATTTTGCTGGAGGAATTCGGCATTCCCTGGGTGCGGGTGCGGGTCAACAAGACCGGTGCGGTGCGTGGCGCGCGCGATGTGGGGGTGGTGATCGAGCGGGGCGAGGCCGGTGCCTGAGGTGTTTGTCAGTCTGGGCAGTAATATCGAGCCGGGCAGGCATCTCCCGGCCGGCATCGCGGCGCTGCGCCAGGTCTTCGGCGAGGTGCGGGTGTCTACCATCTACCGCTGCCCGGCAGTCGGCTTTGATGGCCCCGATTTTCATAATGCGGTGGCGGCCTTTGATACGGCTGAGCCGGTGGAGGCGGTCGCGGCCACCTTGCGCCGTATTGAAGAAACGGCCGGCCGTGAACGCAGTGATGTGAAATTCTCCAGCCGGACGCTGGATCTGGACCTGCTGCTCTATGGTGACG
>SLRW01000105.1 GCA_007130745.1 Gammaproteobacteria bacterium | reverse complement strand
GCTGGCGGCAGACTGCGACATGGCCAGGCTCTGGGCTGCGCGGGTCAGGTTTTCATGATGCGCGGCGGCAAGAAACACCTCAAGCTGGCGCAGGCTGTATTTCATATCCTGTTTTTCCGATTAAATATATTTAAATATCCCGTTTTGCCGATATTACTCCCGGGTTTATGGTATTCGCAAGTAAATAGCTATATGTAATTAAGGGTAATTTTTATATTCCGGAGAGATATGATGTCGAACCTCAACACGGAAACCGTCACCAGCGTGCATCACTGGACGGACAGGCTGTTCAGCTTCCGCACCACGCGTGATCCGGGCTTTCGCTTCGAGAACGGCCATTTCACCATGATCGGCCTTGAGGACGAGGGCCGGCCACTGCTGCGCGCCTACAGCATGGCCAGCGCCAACCATGAGGATTATCTGGAGTTTTTCAGCATCAAGGTGCCCGACGGCCCGCTGACATCCAAACTGCAAAATATACGCGAGGGCGACAATATCCTGGTCAGCCGCAAACCCACCGGCAGCCTGGTAATGCATCACCTGCACCCTGGGCGTCATCTGTATCTTCTAAGCACAGGCACCGGGCTGGCGCCCTTCCTGAGCTTGATCAAGGATCCCGAAATTTACGAGAATTATGACAAGGTGATCCTCACCCATGGCTGCCGCTGGGTCAGTGAACTGGCCTACAGCGACGTGATCACCAAAGAGCTCCCCAATCACGAGTTTCTAGGCGACATGGTGCGTGAGAAGTTGCTCTACTACCCGACCGTGACCCGCGAGCCCTTCCGTAATCAGGGCCGCCTGACCGACCTGATAGAAAGCGGCAAACTGTTCGAGGATCTGGGCATGCCACCGTTGAACGTAGAGGATGACCGTTTCATGCTCTGCGGCAGCCCGGCCATGCTCACTGATCTTTGCAATCTGCTGGACAGCAGGGGCTTCAAGGAGTATCGCGCCGGCAAGCCCGGTCACTACGTCATAGAACGGGCCTTCGTCGAACGCTGATTGCGCTGGCGTCGGGCTGGGCGCGCCGGCAGCTGCTCCGGCGCCAGCTGCCGGGGCTTGCCCAGCAGGTGGCGCAGCGTGTTGGCGTAATACCGCATGATCGCCCGATGCGTCGGCTCGACCCGGTATTTCCCGTCACTTTCCCGCACCAGTTGGCGCGATTTGAGAATGCGTAACGCCAACTCTACTGCATAGGTGGGTTCCCGCCGGGGGACATTACCCCGTCCGCTGGCATCAATCTCGGCAACCACCCCGATATAGGCCGCTTCCAGTTGCTCACGCGTCCAGCTTTCACGAGCCGCGCCCAGCATAATCCAGCACACCAGCGGCACCGGCAGGGCCGGCACCACATCACCGATATGCTCAAGCAAATGCCCGGCAAAAGCCTGGGTGTGGCCAATACGCTGTTCGCGCGGCAGCTTGTTCGGGGCAATGTCCTGCTCCCTGCACCAGGCACGCAATGAAACCGGCTCGCCAAACACCGCTGCGGCATAACCCATGCGATACCACTCCCCCCGAAAACGCCGCCGCAGCCTTCGTCCCAGATAGCGCAAGGCGCCACCAATCGCAAACCAGGTCGAGCGCCTTTCCAGCCGCTTGTGACCCGCCTCGGCCAGCAACTTGCGGTCTTCCAGCACCCAGTCGTAGTTCACGCCCACGGGGATGAACAACACATCACGCTCTCCCTCCACATCAAAACCGCGCACAATATAATCAAACAGCCCGATTCGTGGTTCACGGAAGCCCCCGTCACGGCTCAGCCCACCTTCCGGGAACATGGCCTGTACCACACCGCCTTCCACCGCCATCTGCACATAACGTTCCAGCACCCGGCGGTAAAGCTCATCACCGGAATTGCGCCGCACGAAATAACCGCCCAGCGCCTGGATCAACTGCTGCAGGGGCCAGACCCGCGCCCACTCACCTACGGCGTAGGACAACAGCGTATGACGCATGGCCAGATACGCCACCAGCAGGTAATCCATATTGCTGCGGTGGTTGATGACAAACACAATGCTGGCGTTTTCATCCAGCTTATCCAGCCGCTCCATCGCCGTCAGACGCACCCGGTAAAAGCGCCGGATCAGGCGTTTGACGATGAGACTGGCAACACGCTCGTAGATATAGGCATTGAGCGAAGGCACAATCTCGCGGGCATATCCTTCCACCCGCTCAAGCGCGACATCCCAGGGCGTATCGGTCTCATCGCAATAACGACGCACCTCGGTCAGCACCTGGGGATCGTAGGTCAGCCGGTCTACCAGCACCTTGCGCCGGGTCAGAGAAAAGGTGGGCAGCCGCAACTTCAAACGGCGGTTGAAGCGCTCAATCATCAAATTGACGCGGCGGCGGAAAAACCACCGCACGCCCGGCAAAAAAAGCCGTTCAGCAATCACCCACAATGCCAGCGCGGCGATGACGACCAACAGCCAAACCGGCACCTCTACTGCACCTGTCATCCTGACTCCCCCACTGGCCGCAGTGCGCAGCAAAAAGAATGCCGCCCGAGTATAGGCGTATTGCTTTTCGCTGAACAGGGAGCAGGGGGATGGACAAAAAAAAGGCCGATTCGGGGGGAAGAATCGGCCCAATCACACCTCCAGGGGTTGGAGTCGGAGGGAGACGGTCATTAATGTCTGTTGCTGAGCAATATACACACCAGAGCTGACCGCAAACTGAACCGTGTTATGACAGGACATCGGCATAAAAACACGTGTGGCGTTACAATGCTCCTGTGAAAGCAAAGCTTCCCGGGCGCCGGGCGACGCCCGGGCGCCGTGCCGGACAGCTGACTCCGGCGACAGGACACAACTCTGACAAGAGGCTCGGGCATGAATGCGGTCAGCAGCGCACGCGCTGAAGCACAACAAAGCTACACCGCCAAACGTCGTGTGACGCTGGTGGGGGCCGTGGTCAATGCCATGCTGGCCGTAGGCAAGATCATCAGCGGCACCGTCGGCCAGTCTCAGGCACTGGTCGTCGACGGGGTGCATTCACTCTCCGATCTCAGCAGTGACGCGCTGGTGATGTGGGCCACCCGCATCGGCTCACTGGAAGCCGACCACAACCACCCCTACGGCCACGAACGCTTCGAGACCGCTGCCACACTGGCCGTGGGCCTGGTGTTATTGCTGATTGCCGGTGGCTTTGCCTGGGATGCCATTACCCGCCTGCTCAACCCCGAGATGCTCGGCAACCCCGGCTGGCTGGCGCTGGGCGCGGCGGTTCTGTCGGTTGGCTGCAAGGAGGGGCTCTACCACTACACCCGCCAGGTTGCCGATCAATACAAATCCGACCTGATTCGGGCCAATGCCTGGCACCATCGCAGTGACGCCCTGTCATCAGTGATCGTCATCGTGGCGGTGATCGGCTCCATGGCTGGCGCGCCCTGGCTGGACGCGGTTGCCGCCTTGTTGGTGGCCCTGATGGTAGGCTGGATGGGTGCCAGCCTGGGCTGGAAGGCTGGCCGCGAACTGGTCGATACCGGACTGGAGCCCCGCCAGTTACGCGCCATCAGTCTCCTGATCAATTCCGTGGACGGCGTGCTCGGGCATGGTGATCTGCGCACCCGCAAGATGGGCGGCGCCACCCTGGCTGATGTGCGGGTTCAAGTCGCCCCGGATATTTCCGTCTCTGAAGGCCACCGTATTGGTGATGCAGTACTGGAAAAGGTACGCGACAGCCTCGAGCATGTTTCCGATGTCTTTGTCCACGTAGACCCCGAGCCCGAGGAGCAGGCCGCGCGCAGCGCTGCCCTGCCGCTGCGCAGCGAGGTGGAACCCCGCGTCCGCGAAGCCTGGGGGGGGCTGCTGGGCAACGCGCTGACACAATGCGAACTGTTGCTGCATTACCGCGACGGGCACATTGATATTGATCTCATCCTGCCGGCGGGCGAGAACATAACTATTGCTGGCGCAGAACTCCAGCAAGCCGCAGCACCGCTTGGATGTGTCGGCGTCGTCCGCATTTTGCAACCCGTGGGCTGACCCCAATGCGCCCCCGTCCCGACTTTTTTGCCCTGTTCTTTGTCGTCTGCCTGCAACTTGCCACTCCGGCCCTGGCCACGGAACCGCTGGATTCGTGCGAGCAACCCCTGGGCTGGCGTATTGGCCAGATTGACCCGCACTTTGAACTCGCGGCAAGCGAGCTTGAAAGTGAAGCGCGGCGCGCTGCAGTCCTGTGGAATGAGGCCGCCGGCAGGACCGTACTCAGCCGGGACGAAAAAAACGGATTCCCCATCAACCTGGTGCATGATGAACGCCAACAACGCGCAGCACACGTCAACCAGTTGCACAAACAGGTCAAGCAACTGGAAACTGAACTGGAACGGCGCCAACAAACGCTCGAAGCCGACCAGGCACGTCAGGAACAGCGCCGTGACAGCTACCGGCGGGAACTCTCACGCTACGAGGCAGACCTGCAGGCCCACAACCGGACAGTGGAGGCGGCCAACCGCACACGCCCCGATGCCCGTGCCGTGGAAAACATCCGACGGCAAGCGGACCAACTGGAACAACAGCGCCGGCAGCTGGAGCAACGTCAACAGGAGCTACAGCGTCACCAGCAAGCCCTGCAACAGCACACCAACACCTACAATGAACTGGTTGATCGCTTCAACGCCCGCTCGCGTCAGCTGGCTCAAGCCAGCCGACAGGCTTCCGCAGACTCCGGCGAATACCGCGCCGACATCACACGCGACCACCGGGGTAATATTATCTCCATCCGGCGCGAGATCGACGTCTATTTCTTTTTCGATCGCCATGACCTGCGCTGGACCCTGGCGCATGAACTGGGTCACGCCCTGGGTATAGGCCATGTGGCGCACCCCGATGCCGTGATGCACGCCGCCTACCTGGCCGACAGTGAAGGCGCCCAGCTGAGCCTGCATTCCGAGGACATACAAGCACTGCACGCGCTCTGTGATTGACCGCTCCCAAGAGATAACCACCGCGTTAAGTCGGCGCGACTCAAGCGACTCTAGCGTTGCGTGGTGCGGATAGATCCGAATTTTCTTAAGCGTGGTGGTCTGGTCACCGTGAGTTTAACGCCGGCGAACAGTGCCCGAGGATAAACCCTTCGGTGAGTTCGGTGGCTCTATCAAGCGATGGTGGCAGTCAGCTCAGGTAGCCACCGATGTCACCGAAATAAATCGCTGAGTGCACCGAGGTGGCTTCTATGGCTTGAGGTTGCTGACACACAACTGACCGTTAACCACAAGCACAAGGGCCGCCGAAAACACAGACAACCCGGGAATAAAAACAAGCGAGATTAGCAGGTCTTTAGATTGTTTATAGTCTCTCCGGGGCCGTGCAAAAGCTTCCTTCAACATAAAAAAGCCGGGCGGGATTTCCCCCGCCCGGCTTTTGGTTCAGAACTGCCAGCCGATCAACGCCGGCCCAGACGCCGCAGGTTGGACGGCGAATAGTAATCGGGGCCTTCCTGGAAGGCACGATAGTTGAAGGCTGTCGCCGGGTCTTCCATGTTGGACACACCCATCAACGCATAGCGCCGCGACTGAAGGTCATAAACAGTCTCAATGCCATAGGCCATGAAGGGCACATCATAGAGATTGAGGATGTGGCCTTCCTGTGCCCGCCACAGATTGCCGCGGTTATCGTAGATATCCACGGCCAGAATCCGCCAGCTGTCAGGGTCCACATAGAAGGTGCGGCGCGGATACAGATGTCGCGTGCCTTCCTTCACCGTGGCGTCGACCACCCAGGCCTGACGCAACTCGTAGCGGGCCAGATCCTGATTGAGATGGCCCCGCCTTACCATGTCATCCAGGGTCAGCTCCAGGTCCAGCAACTCATAGCCGTTGTAGGGAAGATACAGCTCACGCATGCCCACCAGCTCCCAGTCATAGCGCTCCAGGGCTCCGTTAAACATGTTGTTCTGGTCATTGGTGCGCAAGCCGTCCGAAGCCTGTGCAGGGTTGTCATGCGCCACATTGGGGGCACGCCTGACACGCCGCTGCCCCGGGTTATACAACCAGGCCTGGCGAGGCTCCGTTTCCTGATTGAGAGTTTCATGCACCAGCACCACATTACCGGCCAGACGTGAAGGCGAAATAATGCGCTGGATAAAGTAGAACTGGATGTTGCTATCGGCCAGCTCCTCAGCGGTAATGCCCTCGCGGCTGTAGTTATAAAGCACCTGCTGAATCATGCGCACCAGACTCGGCGTGCCGTCGGAGGTCACCAGCACCTGGTTATAGAAATACTGCACCGACTGCGGCACATAGTTGGCCTTGTGATTCCACATCACATGCTCGCCGGCATATTCATGATCCGGCTCGATCACCGGGAAGGGCCAGGTCACCGCCGCGCCGTTCAGACCATCACTGCCGTCAAGATAGGCGTTGCGGGCATTGATTTTTGCCCACTCATAGGCACGCTCCGGATAGGACGCCGAGCGACGGGTGGGGAAAACATGCAACTTGTAGGTATCGGGATAGGTCCGGAACAGCGCCTTGTGCGCTTCGGTCAGACGATCCGAGTATTCGTCCATATTGTCTGCGGTGATGGTGTAGAGGCGCTCGTCGCCCTGATACGGGATGAAATAGATCTCACCCGCATCCAGGTCCACATCCATCTGCTCTATCCCGCCGGTCCAGGCAGGAATCCTGCCGTCGGCGCTGCCGGCCATGGGCGAGCCCATGGGAGTCAGATCATTGCCCAGCCGCGCGGCATTTTCTTCCGACGCCATGGCAACAGTGGCTGTGGCCGATACACCCAGGATCAGTGCACCACCCACCGCACAAAACAGCTTCTGTCGCATCTCAGTCTCCTCCGTCACTCAACTTTCAGATGTTTTAATTGGATTCAATTCCAACCGGTTTGGTTCCTGACAGGCATCACGCGCACCCGGCATGCCGGAAAAATGGTGAAATACCCTGACAGCAAGCTGGGCCATTCCGGCAACCAGACCCTCCCGCGTCATCCGCAGATAATCAGGGGCAACCGTATCCAGCGCCCGATACTAACCCCAGCCCTCGGGAACTTCAATCGAGAACTTCAAACTTCAGACCGGCATGTGACTCGAGCCGCTCCCGCAGACGTTCGCCGAGACCAGTGGATGGCGTCCAGAAACCCCCTTCGCGATCCATGTCAGGCACATCCAGGGCCAGACAGACCGCGGCCTCACCCAGCATCTTCGCCGTCGAACCGTAACCCGGGTCCATATCGCCGGTGACTCGCGAACGAATTACTGCCCCGTCCGCAGACCTCCCCACAAAGCGCAGGTCATAGAACCCCCGGGCACGGGCCTCGGGTCCCGGGCCTTCTCCGGGGCTCGGCAGGAAAAAGCGCTCCAGCAGCCAGCGCGTCGGTGGCAAGGCAACCGCCAGCACAAACACCCCCAGCCCCACACTCATGCCCCAGGCGCCCAGCCGGGCTTTCCAGCCCTGCCCCAGCAGCATGCCCTCGTCATAGCGAAAGTCCTTGCCCCAGGCCGCACCAGACAGCGCATTTGAGCGCATCACCACCCGTGTATTCACCGCCGCCATGATGAAAGGTCCGGCCCAGGCCTGGAAATCGGCTTCCCAGACGGCCCGGTTAACATTGGGCTGACGCACACTGAAACCATGATCGCTCGGGCACAGGGAATAGGGATCAGCCATCTCACGACGCACCTCGCGATCACCGACGGCCTCCCGCACCGCATTAACCATGCTGGCCACCGTGCCGCCGGACATCCCGCCCTTGATGGCATGCACCCGCATTTTGACCCGCCCGGCCGGCTTTCCCCAGCGCGCCTGCGCCTGCTGTTGCAGAAAATGCACGCCTATATCCGAAGGTATGGAATCAAACCCGCAGCAGTGCACGATACGAGCGCCGGACTTGCGCGCGTGGTCTTCATAACGCTGGATCATGCGCCGGATCCACTGCACTTCCCCGGTGAGATCACAATAATCCGTCCCGGTGCGGGCACAGACCCGCACCAGAGCCTCGCCGTAGAGCGCATAAGGCCCGACGGTAGACACCACCACGCGGGTGGCGTTGCACATCTGTTCCAGCGCTGCCTCATCAGCCGCATCAGCCACCAGCACTTCAAGGCCCTTGCCGGCATCACCAGCCGTCTCTCGCACCGCCTCAAGACGCTCGCGCGAACGCCCGGCAATTGCCCATTTCAACTGCGCGCCATCGACGCCATATTGTGTCACCAGATAGTCCACCAGAATCCGTCCCACAAAACTGGTGGCGCCATAAACAACCAGATCGTACTGTGCTTGGCTCATAGACTGCGATACTCCTTAAAGACTACTGTGGGACCATCTTGCCACGGTGGCAACCTGATATTTGCAACAGGAACAAGAAAAGCCGGAATAACAATGATGACAGATTGACATGTAACGTGACGATCTGTGCTATCCTCAACGCAGACTGCATGTACTATAGTAGCGGACCCGGCGCGAGTGACTAAACGGACATTAAAGTCACCGGCTTGCCAGGGGGAGGTCGTATCCAGGCCGCACGACGCGATTGCATGGGCGGCAGCGCCCAGGGAGCCCATTAACTCATGGAAAAATTCAGCTTACGCAACCTGCTTGGCCGCAAAACCGAGGGCGAAAAACACAGCACCCGGTGGAAAGAACCGCCGCCCGGCACCACCGTGCTGATTATTGACGATTCCAAAACCATCGTCTCGCTCCTCAAGCGCATGCTGCAACGTTACGGCTACGACACCCTGCATGCCTATGACGCCGAAACCGGCATCGCCCTGGCTCTGCATCACCAGCCCTCAGTGATGTTGCTGGATATTGTCCTCCCGGGCATGGACGGTTTCCGGGCCGTACGCCTGCTGCGGCGGGATTCGCGCACCGCGCATCTGCCTATCGTCATGATCAGCGGCAACCCACAGGCGGCCCAACAGTTCTGGGTGCAGAAAATCGGCGCGGACGATTTCATGGCCAAACCCTTCACCGAAGCCGACGTCATGGAAAAGGTCGAAAAAGTGCTCAAGCGCGACACCAGCGCCGACACCCGCGCCGGCGCCGACACCGAAGAATCCAGGAACTGATCACGCCCGGGCCATCCGCGGCGACTGCCCATCCTGATGCTTGATGACGACCAGCTTGCCCTGATGCAGCAGGCGCTCGAGCGACGTCTGGCGACCCTCGCCGGACTTGACGATCAACGTCGTGATGCCACCGCCACCGTCGAACTTGACCAGACTCGCACCGGCCGCCTCTCCCGCATGGATGCCCTGCAGGCCCAGGCCATGGCCCGGGCAACCGAGGCCCGCAGCCAACAGGAAATTCGCCGCATCCAGGCCGCCTTGCAGCGAATGGCAAAGGGCGATTATGGTATTTGCCCCCGCTGTGAGGAACCTGTCGCCCTTGAGCGACTGCGGGCAGACCCGGCCACGGTACTGTGCATTAATTGCGCCGCAGCCGCGGAAACCCGATGACACCCGGCACAAGGAGACGCGCATGGCCGATAAACATCTGCTGATCGTTGCACATGCCCCCTCTCCCAATACCCGCAAACTCGCCGAGGCCGCATTGCGTGGCGCCCGCCACCAGGACATCGATCAGGTCAGCAGCTCGTGGATCCCGCCGCTGGAGGCCGGTGCCGACGATGTGCGCGCGGCGGATGGCATCATCCTCGGCACTACCGAGAACCTCGGCTACATGAGCGGCGCACTCAAGGACTTTTTTGACCGCACTTATTATGAGGTGATCGAGGAAAAACAGGGGCTGCCCTGTGCCGTTTACATCCGCGCGGGGCTTGACGGCACCGGCACCCGCCGCGCGCTTGAATCCATTCTCGGCGGTCTGCGCTGGAAGCTTGTGCAGGATATTCTTATCTGTCATGGCAAATGGCACGACGAATTCGAGAACCAGTGCGAGGAACTCGGCATGACCATGGCTGCCGGCCTGGATACCGGGGTGCTCTGACCGTGCAACAAACCGTCGTGACGCTGAATAAACGCACCAAGTTAGCCTATGGCCTGGGCCAGATTGCCGAGACCGTCAAAAGCACCGGCTTCGATATATTCCTGTTCTTCTATTTCACCCAGGTGCTGGGACTGTCCGGCCTGCTGGCCGGTCTGGCAGTCATGATCGCCCTGGTCTTTGATGCCGTTACCGACCCACTGGCCGGCTATATCTCTGATCGCTGGCGCTCGCCCCGCGGTCGGCGCCACCCCTTTATGGTAGTGGCCGCCTTGCCCCTGGGCGTAGCCTGGTTTGTGCTGTTCATGCCTCCGGCGGAGCTGTCGCAGGCCGGCCTGTTCCTGTGGCTGGTGACCTTTGCTGTCGCCGTGCGCGGCATGATCACGCTCTATTATGTGCCCTATCTGGCGCTGGGCGCCGAGCTCACGCGCGATTATCACGAGCGCACCTCGGTGGCTGCATGGCGTGCCTTCTGTGGCGTATTCGGCGCGGCGCTGGTGGTCTTCATCGGCGTGGGCGTATTTTTCCCCGAGACCGAGGCATTTGAAAACGGGCTGCTTAACCCGGCCGGCTACCCCAGGGTCGCCCTGGCCGGTGCCATTATCATGGTCGTGGTGATCCTGCTCAGCGCCTGGGGTACTCGCAGCCGCATCCCGCATCTACCCAAAGCCCCCGACCGGGTCGCCGGGATCGATCTACGCCGGGATGTCCTCGATGCCTGGAGCAACGCTTCTTTCCGCGCCCTGTTTATCGGCATGGCGCTGGTCGCCGTATCCATCGGCATTGTGCAAACCCTGAACATGCACCTGAATGTATTTTTCTGGGAGCTGGGCAGCAATGTCATTGCCTTTCTCGCCGCGGCCATTCTCATGGGCTGGCCGGTAGGCATCCTGCTGGCACAGCCCGCTCACCGCCGCTTTGACAAAAAAGCCACTATCATCAGCGCCGCCCTGGTCTCGGCCATCGCCGGCAATGTCGCCGTGATCTCTGAGCTGCTCGGCATTTTCCCGGCCCGTGACAGCGGCCTGTTTATCCCCTTGCTGTTTTCCCTGCTGTTTGTGGGTGGCGCCGCGTCCGGGCTGGCGGTCACCTCCGGCGCCTCGATGATGGCCGATGTCACCCAGGAGCATCAGTACCGCACCGGGCGCTACCAGGAAGGCTTTCTGTTCAGCGCCGTGGCCTTTACCGGCAAAATGGCCGCTGCGGCCGGCTATCTGGTTGCCGGCATGGGTCTGGATCTCATTGGTTTTCCCCTGCAAGCCCAGCCCAGCGAGGTAGATCCCGAACAGGTCACCCAGCTTGCGCTGCTCAACCTCTCGGCGGCGATTTTCGGATTTGCCTCCATCCTGGCCTACACCGGCTACCGCATCGATCATGCCCGCCAGGCCATGACCCGTGAAGCCCTCAACCGGCGCGAGGATCAGGCCTGAGGCGCGCCTCATGAGCATCAGGGTCAAACGCGTCCGGGCCCTGCGCAACATGGGGTGGTTGTCAGCCCTGTCGCTGGCATTACTGTGGTTGGGGCGTAGCGGGCTGGCAGAACACGCCGTTGCCGTAATAGCGGGGTCGCTTGCGGGCATCATCTGTGGCGCTATTTACTGGTGGCGGCTGCGCCGGCGTATCCAGCGCCGTGATCGCATGCATGCCCGCAACCGGATTTTCGTACGTTTTATTTCACCGGTAGAGTTTTTTCTGCTGGCGGC
>SLRW01000001.1 GCA_007130745.1 Gammaproteobacteria bacterium | reverse complement strand
TGGCGGCCCGCGCCAGCCGAACCCCGGCACACGAATCGGCTGCTACCGCTGCTCCCTTCCGGGCCTGACGGGGTTCACAGCGTATCGTTGCGGGAAAGCCAACACGGACCGCCATTGATCGTTTTACGTGATTAAGTGGTTAAGTGGTTAAGTCGCGCGACACATCGTTGCAGACCGGGAAATCATGAGCACGCGCCGACACCATGGCTATACAGCCTATCGGCGCGTGTCGCAGAGCTTCGAGTCTGCAACAATCCCTCCCGCGACTTAATAACCTAATCACTTAACCACTTAATCACGATTAATGGCGGAGAGAGAGGGATTGACTCGGGCTTCGCCCTCGGTCCTTCGGACCGTCGCCTGTCGGCGACGCCCCGCCGCGTTCCGCGGCGGTCGAACCCGGTTTGATTAGAAACCCTCGGGTTCGAATCCGGGCAAACCACACGCTCTGCCCTCTTTCTACGCCTTCAATAACTCATGCCTGTTTGGCGGAGAGAGAGGGATTCGAACCCTCGGTACGGGGTTACCGTACACACGCTTTCCAGGCGTGCTCCTTCGACCGCTCGGACATCTCTCCGTGGAAATTTTGGACCCTTCGAAAATCAGGGCGGCAAGCGTAACCCAAGTACTCGCGGGGGCGCAATCAGCGGCCGGTTTCGGGCGGCTCAAAACGGGGCGGCTGCTCCAGACAGGTACCGTCGGGCCGCATCCGGGGATGATGCTGGCCCTCGGCCATGCCGGCGGCAGGAATGGTCATCGTGTCATCGGGTGGTGGCAAACGCAGTTCCGGCGGCGTCGACAAGGCCTGTCCCAGTTGCGCATCGTCATGCACCTGGGGCTTTTCACAGCGCGGCTGACCACTGGCGCAGGCGGTTAATGCCACGACTGAAGCCACGAGCATCAGCGCACGCAGGCTCATTCCACCACTCCGGCGTGACGCATGGCCTCGAGCACGATCTCGTGGCAATCCTCCGTCAGCCGCGTCAGCGGCAGGCGAATCGCATCGCCTATCAGGCCCATACGGGCCAGCGCCCACTTCACCGGGATGGGGCTGGTCTGTACAAAAAGGCCGCGATGCAAGGGTTCCAGCAGCGCATTCAGCTCCTCCGCGCGTTCACGTTCACCGGCCAGCGCGGCCATGCACATTTCGTGCATCAACTTCGGCGCCACGTTAGCGGTAACCGATATATCACCCTGAGCACCGGCCAGAATGGCTTCCATGGCGGTGGCGTCATCCCCGGTGTAAATATCGAAATCAGGCCCGCAGCGCTCACGGATGTCCGCCACCCGGGCAATATCACCGGTGGCTTCCTTGACGCCAATAATATTGGGCACCTCGGATAATCGCTGCACCGTCTCCGGGCGCATGTCGCAGGCGGTGCGGGGAGGCACATTATAGATAATCTGCGGCACCGGCACGGCATCGGCCACCGCCTTATGGTGCAGATACAGACCTTCCTGGGTGGGTTTGATGTAATAGGGGTTAACCAGCAGGCAGGCGTCCACGCCCGCCTCCATGGCGCCACGGGTCAGTTCAATGGCCTCGTTGGTGGCGTTGGCGCCGGTGCCGCCGATCACCGGAATACGCCCGGCCGCCATGCGCACGGTGGCCGCGATCACTTCGCAGTGCTCATTAAAGCCCAGGGTGGAGGCTTCGCCGGTGGTGCCCACGGAGACGATGACATCGGTGCCCTGTTCGACATGAAAATCAATGAGACCCTGCAAGCGATCATAATCGACCGCCCCATCATCGTGCATGGGGGTCACAAGCGCGACCATACTGCCCTGGAACATGCCAAACTCTCCGCTGAAGCTGCGCCATGTTAACCGTCCCCGGTGTGCCTGACAAGGCAGGTATGGCGGGCATGGCGGCGTTGCAAAAAAGCCTCACAAGTGGACAATCAAACGCTTCTGTAATTCGCAATTCAAGGAGTGGATACATGCCCGGCATTAGCGTTAGCAAGCTCATACCCGAATTTACCGCTGAAGCCACCAGTAACCGCAGCATTAATAGCAGCGAACTACGGGGGCGCAACGTGGTGTTGTACTTCTACCCGCGCGACAATACTCCGGGCTGCACCACCGAAAGCCAGGACTTCCGTGACCATCTGGAAGATTTCCGCGCGCTGAATACCGAAGTGATCGGCGTCAGTCGCGACAGCCTGGCCTCGCACGAGAAATTCCGTGACAAGCACAACTTTGGTTTTGATCTGATTGCCGACCCCGATGAACACCTGTGCAAACTGTTTGACGTGATCCGCGAAAAAAACATGTATGGTCGCAAGGTCATGGGCGTTGAACGCAGCACCTTCCTGATCGACGCCGAGGGCGTGCTGCGCAGGGAGTGGCGCAAGGTCAAGGTGCCCGGCCATGTTGACGAAGTACTTGAGGCGGCACGTGAGCTGAAGGGCTGATATAACACCCGGGGATACCCTGTGAACGGAAAATCCGAAGCATCCAGACGCTTGTTCGTGCTCGACACCAATGTGTTGATGCACGACCCCACCGCTATTTTCCGCTTCAAGGAACACGACGTGTTCATCCCCATGGTGGTATTGGAGGAGCTCGACGCGGCCAAGAAAGGGCTTTCTGAAGTTGCCCGCAACGTGCGCCAGGTCAGCCGTTTTCTGGATGAGCTGATGCGCGACCACGACAAGGAAAGCATTGACCGCGGGCTACCGCTAACAGAACTTCACCCCCCGGGAGAGCCCGCCCCCGCGACCGGCGGCCGACTGTTTTTCCAGACCCGTCACGTGCTGGGCGAACTGCCGCAGAATCTGCCGGGTAACAAACCCGACAACAGCATCCTGGCCACGGTCATGGGCCTGCAAAAGCAATTCCCCGATGTGGCAGTGATTCTGGTATCCAAGGATATCAATCTGCGCATCAAGGCCAGCGTGCTCGGGATTCGTGCCGAGGATTACTACAACGACCAGGTGCTGGAAGATGTCGATCTGCTGTTTTCCGGCACCGAGGCCCTGCCTG
>SLRW01000011.1 GCA_007130745.1 Gammaproteobacteria bacterium | reverse complement strand
TTCATCAGGCCGATATTGCCTTCCTGGATCAGGTCCAGGAACTGCAGTCCTCGATTGGTGTATTTCTTGGCAATGGAGATCACCAGGCGCAGGTTGGCCTCGACCATTTCTTTCTTGGCCCGGCGTGCCTTGGCCTCGCCGATGGTCTTGCGACGATTAATTTCGCGGATGGTGGCGATAGGCAGCATGGCGTCGTCTTCAATCTGCGTGAGTTTGCTTTGCAGCTTGACGATTTCGTCACGGTGCCGGCCGATGGTGGCCGAGTGTTTGCGCTTGGCTCGGATCTGCTTGTCAATCCAGTCGGTTTCGGTCTCATGATCCTGGAAGTTGGCCAGGAAGTCGCGCCGGGGCATGCCGGCCACGTTCACGCACAGATGCATGATGGCGCGTTCCTGGGCGCGAATGCCGTCGATGACCTCGCGTAGTTGCTCGCTCAATGCGGCGACCATGCGCGGGGAGAGTTTCAGGTGCATGAACATGGCCACCAGCTTGTGACGCTCGGCGGCGGTGGTGGCATGGTCATAGCCGTGTTTGCGCAAGGCTTTAATGGTGCTCTTGAGCTGGGCGCGCAACTCGTCAAAACGCCGGTCAACTTCCTCGGGATCCGGACCGGTGTCCACCGGTTCTTCCTCGTCCTCATCTTCTTCTTCGTCGCTGTCACTGTCCTCGGTCCCGGTTTCCTCACCATTGTCCAGTGACTCGGGCACATAGCCGTGCTCTTCGTCGGTCAGCTCGTCATCGAGCTGCGAGGGATCCACAAAACCGACAACCACATCGCTCAGGCGGGCTTCTGCCTCCTTGACACGGTCATATTCGAAGATCAGTGATGCAAGTGTGGCGGGGTAGCAGGCCAGTGCCATCAGCACTTCGCCCAGGCCCTCCTCAATCCGCTTGGCGATTTTGATTTCGCCCTCACGGGTGAGCAGCTCCACCGTGCCCATCTCCCGCATGTACATGCGTACCGGATCGGTGGTGCGGCCGAATTCGGCCTCTACTGTGGAAGCAAGTACGGCGGCGGCTTCTTCCTCGGCGTCTTCGTCGGGGGTGACCGGGGCATCGGAGAGCAGGATGGATTCATCCTCCGGTGCCTCTTCGTGCACGGGGATGCCCATATCGCTGATCATGTTGACGATATCCTCGATCTGTTCGGGATCGACGATATCATCCGGGAGATGGTCGTTGACTTCGGCGAAGGTCAGAAAACCCTGTTCCTTGCCTCGGGCGATCAGGGTCTTTAGTCGGGAGCGCTGGTCTTCACTCATGGATAGCAACCACCATATGCACAAGCCGCGCAAGTCGCGGCAAAACCACCAAGTTTACTTGACATTCGACCTCGCGACCAGCACCGGGTTCATTCGCGAACCTGGCGCAACAGTTCGCTGATTTCCTCGGTTTCTTCCCGGCTGTGTTCGCTTTTGGCCAGCAACTGCTGCAGGCGACGGCTGGCAGCACCGCCGTCGCGCCACAGACGTGCCAGCGTATCGCGAAATTCCTCGCCCAGCAGGCTTTCGTCAATATCCCCTGTGTTCACACCGGGGTCACTCTGCACCAGGCGGGCCATATGCTGATAATGGGGCGTGTCCCGCCAGTGCTCAAGGAGGCTGGCGGTGCCCAGATCCGGTTTGCGCTGCAACAGCTCAAGACATTCGCGCAGCAATTCAATACCCCGGCTTTCGATCCCGGTCAGGCGCTCCCTGTCGGTCTCATCCAGCGTTTGCGCCAGTTGCGGGTGTTGCAGCAGCAAGGCAATGGCTTTGCGCATGGGTGTCAGTTTGAGTCGCTGCGGGCCTTGTGGCGGGCGGCGTCGTCGGGCGTCATCGCGGGTTGGCCGGCCCACCATGCGCCCGAGCTGACCACTGTCCATGCGACTGAGACCGGCAAGTTGCTCGGTGAGCAGGATGCGAAAGGCCCCGGGCGGGACCTTGGCGATCAGCGGCCGGGCGCGCTCGACCAGCGCGGCGCGACCCTCGGCGCTGGCGCTGTCGAGCTTCTCGCCCAGATGCCGGAACAGAAAATCAGACAGTGCCTGGGCCTGGCCGATGCGCCTGCTGAAGGCCTCGGCGCCTTCCTCGCGGACCAGGGAGTCGGGGTCGTGGCCCTCGGGCAGGAACAGGAAGCGCGCCTGGCGCCCGTCGCGCATGGCCGGCAGGGTGTTCTCCAGCGCGCGCCAGGCAGCGTCGCGGCCGGCGCGGTCGCCATCAAAGCAGAACACCACCTCGCCGGCGACCCGGAACAGCCGGTCGGCATGATCGGTGGTGGTGGCGGTGCCGAGGGTAGCCACAGCATTGGTGATCCCGTGTTCAGCGAGCATGGCCACATCCATGTAACCCTCCACCACCAGCAGGTGTTCGGGATTGCGTTGCTCGCGACGAGCTTCGAACAGGCCGTAGAGTTCGCGTCCCTTGTGAAACACGGTTGTTTCGGGCGAGTTCAGGTATTTGGGGCCGTTATCCCCCATGGCCCGCCCGCCAAAGGCGATGGTGCGCCCGCGACTGTCATGGATAGGGAACATGATGCGTTCGCGGAACACGTCGTAACCGCCATCATCGCGGCCCTCGCGGCGCTTGAGCAGACCCGCGCGCAACAGGATATCGTCTTGCGCCCGGCCCGCCGTGAATTGCTGGCGCAGGTTGTCCCATCCGGCCGGGGCGAAGCCGATGCCGAAACGCGCCGCAGTCTGTCCGCTCAGGCCGCGTTGTTTGAGATACTCAATGGCGGCCGGTGCCTGGCGTAGTTGCTCGCGGTAGTAGTTTTCAGCCTTGGCCAGCGCATCATAAAGCTCGCGGGTGCCAGATTCTTCCTGGCTGCTGGCTTGTTCTGGCAGCTCCATGCCGGCAAGCCCTGCCAGCTCGCTCACCGCCTCGCGAAACTCCAGCCGGTCGTATTCCATCAAAAAGGAAATCGCGGTGCCGTGGGCACCACAACCGAAGCAGTGATAGAACTGTTTGTCCGGGCTGACGGTAAAGGAGGGCGTGCGCTCGTCATGGAAAGGGCAGC
>SLRW01000010.1 GCA_007130745.1 Gammaproteobacteria bacterium | reverse complement strand
TGTCAGGCGCCCACCGTCTTTAGACCTTAGACATAAGACCTTGGACGCCCCGCAAAGCGGGGCTATTCAAACAACAACCGTTTGAGGGTTTCCTGGTTGTCGCGGCCGTCGCGGTGGCCCATCTCCAGCAAGGCCTTGCAGTACTCGCCGTCAAACAGCAGATAGCTGGGCAAGGCGTTGCCCTGACCGAAGGCACCGAGGCCACGCATCAGATGGCGCACCGGCCAGGGAAAGCGATGACTGTACTGCCGGGCTATCTCAAGTAAATCACAGCTCGGCATCATGATTTCCACCTCCACCGGTTTCAGTGGCCGCCTGTCCTGACCCACAGGTTGCTTGCGACCACGTCCACGCAAATTCTCGATGGTCTGATTGATGCGTTTGATCCGCTCAGCGTCGGCATCAAAGCTGTCCAGGAACAGGGTTTCCAGCATGAAGCCACCAATACTGCCGAGGCTGGGATACTCGGGCAATTCACACACCTGCTCTTGTGCGGTGATGCGGTTGCCTCCCTCTACACAGTCCGGGCGAGTACCAATGGCCAGCACACGCTGTCCACCGAGATGGATGGCAGGGCTGAAGGGCGCGACCTCGCGCATGGAGCCGTCCCCGAAGTACTCGTTGCCGATACGTACCGCCGGGAACAACAGCGGAATCGCCACCGAGGCCATCACATGGTCGAGCTTGAGCTGTGTGGACTCGCCCAGCCGCAGCGAACGTTCCCAGGGGATGATCTCATCGACCGCCTGATAAAAACTCACCGAACGCCCGCTGGCATAACTCGAGGCGGTAATCGCCAGCCCGCGCAGCACACCAGCGTCGATATTCTGCTGCAAGCGCTCCAGATGCAGATTCTGTCTCAGGAACGCTTCCAGCGGGCTGATATCCAGCAGCGAGCGGGGATTGCGCGGACCCATGCCACCCAGCCCCAGCGCCGCCACCCAGTGCAGCCCCTTGCCGTAGATGCCACGAAAATCGGAGCGATAAACACGCGCGGTTTCCAGATTGCGCCAAAAATTGGCCAGACGCACCACGGCCCCCCGGAAATTGGGCGCACCCGCAGCCATAGACACAGCATTAATCGCCCCGGCAGAACTACCGGTCACCACGCTAAAGGGCGAGGGCGCATCACGCGGCAGCATCTCCGCCACCGCCATCAGCACGCCGACCTGGTAGGCCGTACGCGCCCCACCGCCCGACAGCACCAAAGCCAGATCGGGTTTCGGCGTAGGCGCCTTTTCAGGACCCAGTAAACGCCTGAGCCGAATCATTCCCTGACCTCAAAATCGCGTTCGAACACATCCACGTCATCAAAGTGCCGGCGGCCGATAAAAGCCGTGGGGTGCCGGCCCCACTGGCGCATGGCGCCGGGGTTGGCAATCCCCATGGGCCACAGAAACCAGCGCTCGCCTCGCTCGGTGCCCGCCACCATGCCGCGCGGGGTGAACAGGCTGCGCCGTGCCGTGCCCCAGGGCAGGCTGCGCAATTCGTTGTATTCGCCCCAGTCGTGCACGAATTCCTCGGCATCCGGGTCTGCCGGGCCGCCCACGTGTTCGGTGTAATGCGTGCGGTGTTCCAGCCGGATCACCATGCGTTCGCCTTCGGGCTGCAGCGGCTTCTCCAGCGGCACGAAGGCACCCTCATAGTACAGGCCGGAATCGGCCACCTGCATGGGCCGGGCGGGATAAAATGTGTGATAGCAGCCACAGGTGTGAATAGTGTCATACATCATCGGCGCGCCATCCGGGGCCAGCGTCACCCGCCAGATCACCCCGTCCATGTGACCGCCCAGATAATCAAAAAAGGAGGTTTTGGGCCGCGCCGGAAACCACGCCACATAGTTCAACTGTAGCAGGGGCTGATCTCCCCACCGAACATGCGAAAGATGACGATAGACACGCGGCTGGCTGGTATCAATCTGCGCCATCGCGGCGCCGGGCTCCCAGACAGGCACGCCGATGCGGTCATCCCCGCTGACTACATCCACTTCCCACGCCGGGGCAAAGGTATTGAAAAGCTTTTCACGCTGCTCGCCACGCGGCAGGGGACGGCCGAGACGATCGCGCGATTCAGACAGCAATCCGGCGATGGCTTCCTGAGACAGGATCTCGCCGGGCGGCGGCTGATAGCGCACCAGCTCACCGTGGATATCCAGTTCGTCCGCCGGAGTACGATGCACTTCGGTACTTTCACGATGCCAGCTGTTCACACCCAGGTTCACGCCCACGGCGGTGAGGTAGTACAGCCCCAGGATGCGCCGCGTGCGACTGTACTCCTCGCCGGCTTCGGCCCGCGCCAGCAGTCGCTCGCGATCGTGCGGATCCGCGGTATCAGCAAACATCAACGTACGCCCGCAATGCGAGACTATCCCCGCCAGGCCGTCACCCGGCACCACCCCGCGCCAATCTTCACCCAGGCGCTGGCGACTGCCCGGCGGCAGATTGGCCAGTTCGATCAAATGCCCCTGCTCTCCCAAGGCCTGCAATTCATCCGCCCAGGCCCGAAACGCCCGACTTTCCGGCTCGATATACTGGCGCTGGTCGTCCAGAAAGCGATTCACACGCAAGCTATCGAAGCCGCGAATACGATAACTCTGGGCATCACCCACGCCGTGACGATCCACCTCGGCCTGAAAGTCATCCACAAATACGCGGCAGGCCGTGACCGGATCCTTGGCGAGGCTTTGAGGAGAAGGCGTACCGGCACAGCCGGCCAGTACCAGCACGACCAGCGCCAACAGCGGCCCGGGTCGTGTCACACGGGACAGGGCGTATGGCAACAGCATGCCCACTCCTACTCGACAGTGACGGATTTGGCCAGGTTCCGGGGCTGGTCCACATCCGTGCCCTTGAGCACGGCCACATGATAGGCCAGCAGCTGCAGAGGCACCGTGCACAGCACTGGTGAGAGCTCGCAATGCCCCTGGGGCAGCACCAGGGTATGCACGCCCTGGCCCACGCCACTGATATCCACATCGGCATCAGCCAGTACAAACAACTCTCCCCCGCGCGCCCTGACCTCCTCCAGGTTGGACAGCAGTTTGCCCAGCAGTTCGTTATTGGCGGCAATGGCCACTACCGGCATGTTCTCGTCCACCAGCGCCAGCGGGCCGTGCTTCAATTCCCCGGCGGCATAGGCCTCGGCATGGATGTAGGAAATTTCCTTGAGCTTGAGCGCTCCCTCCAGGGCAATGGGGAACTCCACCCCGCGCCCCAGAAACAGCGCATGGTGCTTGTCTACAAAGTGCTCGGCCAGGGCAGCGATGGTGTGATCAAGCTCCAGGGTCTTTTCAATCTGGCCGGGCAAAGCCCGTAGCTGGCTTACCAGGTGCGCTTCATCACCGGCCGCCAGCCCGTGCTGGCGGCCCAGAGCCAGGGTCAGCAGCATCATTGCTACCAGTTGGGTGCTAAAGGCCTTGGTAGAGGCGACACCGATCTCAGGCCCGGCGCGGGTCATCAACACAAGGTCTGATTCTCGCACCAGTGAGCTCTCCGGCACATTGCAGATCGCCAGACTTGCCAAATAGGGCTTGTTTTTGGCTTCGCGCAGGGCGGCCAGGGTGTCGGCCGTCTCGCCGGACTGCGAGAGCGTCACAAATAAGGTATCCGGAGGCACCACCGGCTCGCGATAGCGATATTCGCTGGCGATCTCCACGCTGCACGGCAAGCCGGCAAGCGCCTCAATCCAGTAACGCGCCACCTGTCCGGCATGGTAGCTGGTACCACAGGCCACAATGTGCACGCCGCGAGTGGCAGCAAATATTTCCTCGGCACCATTACCGAAGGCCGCAGCCAGCACATGATCACTGCCCAGACGGTCTTCCAGCGTTTCAGCTACTGCGCGCGGCTGCTCGTATATCTCCTTGAGCATAAAATGCCGATAAGTACCACGCTCCACTGCATCCGCGGACAATTCGGAAGTCTGCACCGGTCGCTCCACCGGCTGCCCCTGGCTATCGAATATGCGGCATTGCTCTCGGGTCATCGCTACCACATCACCTTCCTCCAGGAAGATGAACTTGCGCGTCACCGGTAACAACGCGTTCACATCCGAGGCCACAAAATGCTCGCCGATGCCGATGCCCACCACCAGCGGACTTCCTCGCCGTGCCGCCACCAGCTCGCCGGGGGCTTCGGCATCCATCACGGCTACAGCATAGGCCCCCTCCAGTCGAGCCACGGTGGCCTGTACTGCTGCCAGCAAACTCCCCTTGCCCTGCAACTGGCTATGGATTTCGTGTGCAATGACTTCGGTATCGGTTTCCGAGCTCATGGCGTAGCCGTTACCGAGTTGCTCGCCACGCAGAGCGTCGTGATTCTCGATGATCCCGTTGTGTACCAGCGCCACCCGGCCCCCGGAGACGTGCGGGTGGGCATTCTTCTCGCTGGGCGCACCGTGAGTAGCCCAGCGGGTGTGCGCCAGGCCGGCGTTGCCTGTCTGCGCCTTGCCCTCAAGCAGTTGCTCCAGCGCCGCCACCTTGCCCACACTGCGCCAGCGTTTCAGGTCACCGTCATCCCCGGCCACCACCAGCCCGGCGGAGTCATAACCGCGATACTCCAGCCGCTTCAGGCCTTCCAGCAGCAGCGGAATAACGTCTCGCTGGGCGACGGCGCCGACAATACCGCACATTAGTTCTGCCCTCCCTTGCGAGGCCGGCGCCAGCCGCGCAGCGTCTGCTGGCGCACCCGTGTGAGCGTAAGCTGTTCCGGCGGCGCGTTGCGGGTAATGGTAGAGCCGGCGCCGATCGTCGCGCCGTCGCCGAGTTCTACCGGGGCCACCAGCTGGGTATCCGAGCCCACGAAGACATCATCTCCGATAGTCGTGTGGTGCTTGTTCACGCCGTCATAATTGCAGGTGATGGTGCCGGCGCCGATATTCACATTCGCACCCATGGTGGTATCACCTATATAGCTCAGGTGATTGATCTTGCTGTCGACACCAATGCGGCTGTTTTTAATCTCTACGAAGTTACCCACGCGGGCACCTTCGCCAAGCTCGGTGCCGGGACGCAAACGGGCGTAGGGGCCAATGCTGACCCCGGCAGCCACCTTGACGCCGTCCAGGTGAGAAAAAGGCAGCACCTGCACACCATCACCCAGCTCGCAATCGCGCAGATGACAGTGGGCGCCAATGCGCACCCGCTTGCCCAGACGGATATCACCTTCCAGCACCACGTTCACATCCAGTTCGCTGTCCTCACCGGCGCTGAAGCTGCCCCGTATATCCAGTCGCGCCGGGTCCAGCACGGTCACGCCGGCGGCCATGGCTGCCTCGGCCTGCCGGCGCTGGTAACGCCGCTCAAGGCGGGCCAGTTGTGCGCGATCGTTGACCCCGGCGACTTCGGCCGGATCAGCCTCGACACCGGCTACGGTTTCACCGTCGGCAACCGCCAGCGCTACCACATCGGTCAGGTAGTATTCGCCCTGGGCATTGTTATTCCCCACAGCGTCCAGCCAGCGTCTTAATTTGCCGGCCGGGGCTGCCATCAGACCGGTATTGATCTCGGTGATCGCACGCTGGGCCTCACTGGCATCACGCTCTTCGACAATCGCCTCGATGCCATTGCCCTGATTGCGCACAATACGACCATAGCCGGCCGGATTGTCCATGCGGGTAGTCAGCAGGGTAAGGCAGGATTCGCTTGCACTGCGATCAACCAGCGACTGCAACGTGGCCGACGTCACCAGCGGCACATCGCCATAGAGCACCAGCACGCTGTGCGTATCCGGCATCCCGGGCAATGCCTGCTGGACGGCGTGTCCGGTGCCCAGCTGTTCGCGCTGCTCCACCCAGCGCACATCCTCCGCCTCACAGCTCTGCCTGACGCTTTCCGCGCCATGACCGATGACCACGGAGAGCAAGTCCGGAGACAGTTCACGGGCAGCCGTCAGCACATGGGCCAGCAAGGCCCGGCCGGCCAGCGGCGCAAGCACCTTGGGTCGCCCCGAGCGCATGCGGGTGCCCTTGCCCGCGGCCAGCACAATAATGCCTAGCGCCATGCCCATCCCCTGCAGTGCGGATAATTAAACTGTCCGTGAGTATATCGGAAAACGCCGCAGCCCCCGAAAAACAAGCTTTGGCTACAAAACAAAAAGGCCCGCTTGCGCGGGCCTCCGGTGTAGCTTGTCACAACGATCAGCGCTTGGCCTGACGACGTACCCGCTCCAGCGCCTGCAACTGGGCCATGGCTTCGGCCAGCTCAGCCTGCACGGAACTGTAATTGACGCCTTCCTCGCGTTTTTCAAGTGCTTCCTCAGCGCGTTTCTTGGCCTCCAGTGCAGCGGCTTCGTTGATGTCTTTGGCGCGCTGCGCAGCATCCGCCAGCACCGTCACCCGGTGCGGCTGAACTTCGAGAATACCGCCGGACACATAAAAGAACAGCTGCTCACCACCGACATCATGCACACGCACCTCGCCGGGACGCATCTGCGTCAGCAGCGGCGCATGGCGGGGGGCGATGCCGACCTCGCCTTCCTGCGCAGGGGCAACCACCAGGGTCGCTTCCCCGGTGTGGATCTCGCCCTCGGCGCTGACGATGTCGATTTGCAGGGTATTCATGATTCAGCCTCTCCGCCTGGCGAGCCTCAGAGGTTCTTGGCCTTCTCGGCGGCCTCTTCAATGCTGCCGACCATGTAGAATGCCTGCTCGGGCAGCGAATCATACTCACCGTCGAGAATGGCCTTGAAGCCGGCAATGGTGTCCTTGAGCGACACATACTTGCCGGGGGCGCCGGTGAATACTTCGGCGACGAAGAAGGGCTGCGACAGATAGCGCTGAATTTTGCGCGCGCGGGTCACGGTCTGCTTGTCCTCTTCGGACAGCTCGTCCATGCCCAGAATGGCGATAATGTCACGCAGCTCCTTGTAGCGCTGCAGCACGTTCTGTACCCGCCGGGCCGTATCATAATGCTCATCGCCCACCACCAGCGGATCCAGCTGGCGACTGGTGGAATCGAGCGGATCCACCGCCGGGTAAATCCCCAGCTCAGCAATCCCGCGAGACAGCACTACGGTGGCATCGAGATGCGCGAAGGTGGTGGCCGGCGAGGGGTCGGTGAGGTCATCCGCGGGCACGTACACGGCCTGGATGGAGGTAATAGAACCGGTCTTGGTGGAAGTAATACGCTCCTGCAGCTGGCCCATCTCCTCGGCCAGGGTGGGCTGATAGCCCACCGCGGAGGGCATGCGACCCAGCAGCGCCGAGACCTCGGTACCGGCCAGTGTGTAACGATAGATGTTGTCGACGAAGAACAGCACATCACGGCCTTCGTCACGGAAATATTCGGCCATGGTCAGGCCCGACAGCGCCACGCGCAGGCGGTTGCCCGGCGGCTCGTTCATCTGGCCATAGACCATCGCCACCTTGGAGTCCTCAAGGTTGTCGAGGTTGATTACCCCGGCCTCGGACATCTCGTGGTAGAAGTCGTTGCCTTCACGGGTACGCTCACCCACGCCGGCGAACACCGACAGGCCCGAGTGCTCCTTGGCGATGTTGTTGATCAGCTCAAGCATGTTCACGGTCTTGCCCACGCCGGCGCCGCCGAACAGGCCAACCTTGCCACCCTTGGCGAAGGGGCAGAGCAGATCGATCACCTTGATGCCGGTTTCCAGCAGCTCGGTGGACCCGGCCTGATCCTCGTAGGAAGGCGGGTGCTGGTGAATGGCGCGGCGCTCTTCGGTTTTGACGTCGCCGACATCGTCCTGGGGCTCGCCGAGTACGTTCATGATGCGGCCCAGGGTGCCCTTGCCTACCGGCACGCTGATAGGGGCGCCGGTGTTGGTCACCTTGCTGCCGCGCTTGAGGCCATCACTTGAGCCCATGGCAATGGTGCGCACCACACCGTCACCGAGCTGCTGCTGCACCTCCAGGACCAGCCCGCCGTCCTCGAGCTCCAGCGCGTGGTGGATTTTCGGGATGGCGTCACGCGGGAATTCCACGTCCACCACGGCACCGATGATCTGAACAATATTTCCAGCACTCATGCTTTGCGTTCCTCTTGCCTTGGTCCGGCTATCCTCGGGCATTGTCGGCCCGGGCGCTCACGTTTTCAGTGTGACGGTTATTCCACCGCCGCTGCGCCCGACACGATTTCCGCAAGTTCCTGCGTAATCGCTGCCTGACGGGCCTTGTTGTAAACCAGTTGCAGATTGTCGATGATCTCGCCGGCGTTGTCGGTGGCGCTCTTCATCGCAATCATGCGCGCCGACATCTCGCAGGCGACATTCTCCACCACGCCCTGGTAGACCTGCATCTCGAGATAGCGCATCAGCACATCATCGAGCAGTCCCTCGGCGCTGGGCTCGTAGATGTAGTCCCAGTGCTCGAGCATTTCCTCTTCCTTGACCGGCTCAATCGGCAGCAGCCGGTGCACTTCAGGCTGCTGGCTCATGGTGTTGATGAACTCGTTCTGCACCACGAACAACCGATCAATGCGACCTTCCTTGTAGGCATCCAGCATCACGGTGACACCACCGATCAGGTCTTCCATGTGCGGTTTGTCGCCCAGGCCGCTGTTCTGCGCCACGACATTGGCGCCAATGCGATGCATGAAGCTTTCCGCCTTGCCGCCAAACACGCAGACATCGATTTCTGCGCCTTTTCCATCCCACTCCTTCATGGCAGCGAGCGTTTTCTTGAACAGGTTGGTGTTGAGGCCACCGCACAGCCCGCGATCGGTGCTGATCACAATGAAACCAACCCGTTTGACCTCTTCGCGCTCAACCAGGAAGGGATGGCGATAATCCGGATTGGCATTACCCAGATGTCCGATCACCTGACGGATTTTGTGAGCATAGGGGCGCGAGGCCGCCATACGATCCTGGGCCTTGCGCATCTTGCTCGCCGCGACCATTTCCATGGCCTTGGTGATCTTCTGCGTATTCTGAACGCTCTTGATCTGGGTGCGTATTTCTTTGGCACCGGCCATGATGTCACCCGTTCCAGTAGTTCGCCTTGAATTCTTCCAGCGCCTTGATCATCGCTGCCTGGATCTCGTTATTGAGATCACCGTCGGCGTTGATCTTGTCCAGCGTTTCGGCATGATTGCCGCGCAGGTAGTCGTGCAGCTGCGCTTCGAAATCCACCACCCGGGCGGCGTCGAGGTCGTCGAGATAACCCTCGTTGGCCGCCAGCAGCGAGAAAGCCATCTCAGCCACCGTCAGGGGCTTGTACTGCGGCTGCTTCATCAGCTCGGTGACACGCTCACCGCGCTCGATCTGCTTGCGGGTAGCCTCGTCGAGATCGGAGGCGAACTGGGCGAAGGCAGCCAGCTCGCGATACTGGGCCAGCGCCAGGCGCACACCGCCACCGAGCTTTTTGACGATCTTGGTCTGGGCCGAACCACCCACACGCGAGACTGACAGACCGGCGTTGATAGCTGGCCGAATGCCCGCGTTGAAGAGGTCGGTCTCCAGATAAATCTGGCCGTCGGTGATGGAAATCACGTTGGTGGGCACGAAGGCCGACACGTCACCGGCCTGGGTTTCGATGATCGGCAGCGCAGTCAGCGAGCCGGTCTTGCCTTTCACTCCACTGCGCTTCTCTACCTCTTCCTCGTTGATGCGAGCGGCGCGCTCCAGCAACCGCGAGTGCAGATAGAACACGTCACCCGGATAAGCTTCGCGGCCCGGCGGACGACGTAAGAGCAGCGAGATCTGGCGATAGGCCCAGGCCTGCTTGGTGAGATCGTCATAGATGATCAGGGCGTCTTCGCCACGGTCGCGGAAATACTCGCCCATGGCGCAGCCGGCGTAGGGGGCAATGAACTGCATCGCGGCCGAATCGGCGGCGCCGGCAGCCACCACAATGGTGTGCTCCAGCGCACCGTGTTCCTCGAGCTTGCGCACCACGTTGGCAATGGAAGAGGCCTTCTGCCCCACCGCCACGTAAATACACTTGATGCCCGAGTCCTTCTGATTAATGATCGCGTCGATGGCCACCGCAGTCTTGCCGGTCTGGCGGTCGCCGATGATCAGCTCACGCTGGCCACGGCCAACGGGGATCATAGCGTCGACAGACTTAAGCCCGGTCTGGACCGGCTGGTCCACCGACTTACGGGTAATCACGCCCGGGGCGACCTTTTCCACCGGCGAGGTGCCTTCGGCCTTGACCGGCCCCTTGCCGTCCATGGGGTTACCCAGGGCATCGACGACGCGCCCCAGCAGAGCCTCGCCTACCGGCACTTCCAGAATGCGGCCGGTACATTTGACGGTGTCGCCTTCGGAGATGTGTTCGTATTCACCCAGCAACACCGCGCCGACCGAGTCACGCTCCAGGTTGAGCGCCAGGCCGTAGGTGTCGTCAGGGAATTCCAGCATCTCGCCTTGCATCGCTTCGGCCAGGCCGTGGATGCGGCAGATCCCGTCGCTCACACTGACCACAGTGCCTTCGTTGCGGGCTTCAGCTACCGCCTCAAAGTTCTTGATGCGCTCGCGGATCAGCTCGCTGATTTCGGATGGATTGAGTTGCATCGTGCTACCTCGTCAATGAACCAGTGCACCGGACAGCCGTTCGAGCTGGCCGCGGACGGAGCCGTCGATCACCAGATCGCCGGCGCGAATAATAACGCCGCCAAGCACTTCCTCGTCTTCGCGGCAATGCAGGCGGACTTCCCGACCCAGGCGCTTGCCAAGCGCGCTGGCAATCTTGTCCTGCTGCGCCTTGTCCAGCGGCGCGGCAGAAACAACCTCGGCATCAATCACATGCTCGGCTTCGGCACGCAGCTGCTCGTAGATCTCGGCAATGCGTGGCAGCAACGCCAGACGACGATTTGCCACCAACAGCCGCACCAGGTTGCGACTCTCGTCGCCAAGCCCCTTGCCAATCGCCTTGCAGACCAGCTCGACCAGCTCGTCGGCCTCGATACGCGGATTACCGACCAGGGTACGCATCTCGTCGTGGCTGACCACGCCGGTGAGCATCGCCAGCTGTTCAGACCATTTCGAACGCGAGGCATCGTCGCTCGTCAGGTCGAAAACGGCCCGGGCATAAGGTCGCGCAAGTGTCGTCAGCTCTGCCATAAGCGCCCCGGTCAGATCTCCGCTACCAGATCTTCGATCAGCGACTTGTGTGTGTCGGCGTCGATCTCGCGTTTGAGAATGCGGCCGGCCCCGGCGGCGGCAATACCGGCCACCTCTTCACGCAGACTTTGCCGTGCTCGGGTCAGCTCCTGATTGATCTCGCTGCGGGCCTGCTCGATCATCCGCTCGCCTTCGCGGCGGGCATCCTCGCGGGCCTGCTCGATCATCTCGCTGCTGCGCCTGTCGGCCTGAGCCAGAACCTCGGACGCTTTCTGACGTGCCTCGGCCATCGTCTGCTCGTAATCCGCCCGCGCCTTTTCCAGTTCCTCGGCTCCGCGTTCGCTGGCCGCGAGCCCGTCGGCAATACGCTGCTCACGCTCGCGCATGGCCTGGGCCAGGGGTGGCCAGACATAGGCCTTGGTAAACCAGACAAAGATCGCAAAGGCGATGAGCTGGCCGATCATCGTGACATTGATGCTCACGCCGTCACCTCCGGTTAGCAATCAACATGGGTTGTTTCGCCCGACAGCATTCAGCCGCCGTTGACGGCCAGCGCGGCTTCCACCGCAGCCTCGACGAAGGGACTGGCGAAGGCGAAGTACAGCGCCACACCCACACCGATCATGGACACCGCGTCAAGCAGACCGGCGACAATGAACATGCGGCCAAGCAGCATGCCGGCCATTTCCGGCTGCCGTGCGG
>SLRW01000082.1 GCA_007130745.1 Gammaproteobacteria bacterium | reverse complement strand
TCCGGTATGCTCTGTTCCGCCACGGAACTGGGCCTGGCCGATAGCGCTGAGGGCATTCTGGAATTGCCTGATGAAGCACCCGTTGGTGAAGACCTTCGCGCCTGGCTGGATCTGGATGACGCGGTGATAGAGATTGACCTTACCCCCAACCGTGGCGATTGCCTGGGCATTCTGGGCGTGGCTCGCGAGGTGTCGGCGCTGGCCGACTGCGCCCTTCAGGCGCCCGAACCGACACCGATATCCCCGTTAATCGACGAAGCGCGCAAGGTGGTCATTGAAGCACCGGCGGCCTGTCCTCACTATGCCGGTCGTGTGATTCGTGACCTGGACCCGACTGCCGGCACGCCGGTGTGGATGGCCGAGCGGCTGCGTCGCGGCGGCGTCCGCAGCATGGGGCCGCTGGTGGATGTCAGCAATTATGTGATGCTGGAGCTGGGTCAGCCTATGCATGCTTTTGACCTGGACAAGCTTCAGGGTGAGGTGTGTGTGCGCATGGCGGTCAGCGGGGAGCAACTAGAGTTGCTTGATGGCGAGACAGTCGAGCCAGAGGCGGATACGCTGGTTATTGCCGATGAAAGCGGTCCGCTTGCGCTGGCGGGGATCATGGGTGGCGCGGCCTCGGCGGTCACCCCCGGTGAAACCACATCGGTATTCCTGGAAAGCGCGCTTTTTACTCCGGCGGCTGTGGCGGGCCAGGCACGTCGTTATGGCCTGCACACAGACTCCTCCCACCGGTTTGAGCGGGGCGTTGATCCTGCCCTGCAGGTGCAAGCTATCGAGCGTGCAACCGAGCTGCTGCTGGCCATTGCCGGCGGCAGCCCCGGTCCGGTAACCAGCGTGGGCGAGGCGCCGGGTGCGCCTGAAGTCATCCGCTTGCGCCCGCAGCGGGTCAAGCGCTTGCTTGGTTTCGAAGTACCCTCGAGGGATATCCGGGAGGGGCTGCAGCGTTTGCACATGCAGTGTGAATCCCGTGATGAAGTATTACTGGTGACGCCGCCATCTTTCCGCTACGACATCAGCCAGGAAGCCGACCTGGTCGAGGAAGTGGCGCGTCTGCATGGCTACAATAATTTGCCTGCCGCTGAGTCCAGCGGGCAGTTGCGCGTGTTGCCCCGCAGTGAATCGCGCACCCCCCAGGCGCGCCTGCGTGATGTGCTGGTACAACGGGGTTACCAGGAAGCGATCACCTACAGTTTTGTAGAGCCTGGTCTACAGAAGCAGCTTGGCCAGACTGCCGGGGCAGTGGATTTGCTTAACCCGCTGTCGGCCGAATTGGGGCAGATGCGCACCAGTATCTGGCCGGGCTTGTTGCGTGCCTTGCAGCACAATCTGAACCGTCAGCAGCCGCGAGTCAGGTTCTTCGAGCTTGGTCGTGTCTTCCGGCGCGAGAGGGGTGAATTGCACCAGCCGCAAATGATTGCCGGGTTGGCCTGGGGGCCACGTGACCCCGAACAATGGGCGACTGAGTCCACTCCGGTTGATTTCTATGATGCGAAAGCCGATATTGAAGCCATGTTCATGCTGGCCGGTACGGCACATGAACTCAGATGGGAAGCGGCTGAACATCCGGCCTTGCATCCGGGGCAGAGCGCCCGGGTACGGCTGAAAAACGGGCTTGAAGGATGGGCCGGCGTATTGCACCCGGCGTTACTCGGGGTGTTTGATCTGTCGCAGCCGCCGGTGCTGTTTGAATTGCCGCTGGCGATGCTCGAGTATTCGCGAATTCCGGCTTATGAATCGGTATCACGCTACCCCCTGGTGCGCCGCGATCTGGCGGTGGTGGTAGATGAATCGATCAGCGCCGCGGCCCTGCGCGATTGTGTGCAAGCGGAGGCGGGAGAATTACTGATCGGGATTGACGTTTTCGATGTGTACCGCGGCAAGGGCATAGACCCGGGGCGAAAAAGTATCGCTTTAAGCTTGATTTTGCAGCATAATTCGCGCACCCTTGAGGATCGTGATGTGGAAGATGTTATTACGCGCGTGACCCGGGGGCTGTGTGATCAGCATAACGCGACTGTCAGGGAGTGAAACAGGATCATGACGGCATTGACCAAGGCCGAGATGGCTGAAGCTCTTTTCAACGAGTTGGGGCTAAACAAGCGAGAGGCCAAGGAACTGGTGGAGATGTTCTTCGAGCAGATCCGTCAGGCGCTGGAAAAGGGAGAGCCGGTGAAGCTCTCCGGCTTCGGCAATTTCGATTTGCGTGACAAGGGCGAGCGTCCTGGACGCAACCCCAAGACAGGCGAAGAAATCCCGATCAGCGCACGACGGGTAGTGACGTTCCGTCCCGGTCAGAAACTCAAGCTGCGAGTAGAGGGTTATGCTGGAACCGGGCAATAACGACGAACTGCCGCCGATTCCCGGCAAACGTTACTTCACTATTGGTGAGGTCGGCGAGTTATGCGCCGTTAAGCCGCATGTGCTGCGCTACTGGGAACAGGAGTTTCCACAGCTCAAGCCCGTCAAGCGTCGCGGTAACCGCCGCTACTACCAGCGCAACGATGTGCTGGTGATCCGCCAGATCCGTAGTTTGCTCTACGAACAGGGTTTTACCATCGGTGGTGCTCGCCAGCAGCTTTCCGGCGATGCGGTGCGTGAGGATGTACAGCATAGCCAGCAGGTTATTCGCCAGATACGCGGTGAACTTGAAGAGCTCTTGCACCTGCTTAACCAGCGGTGATTTGCTCGCCCGAGCACGATTTCCTCCCCGGGCAACAGAAATTCCTGTAACCCTTTGTCTGTCGCCCGCTAGTCGGGTATGATGCCCAGCTTCGGTCGGGGCGTGGCGCAGCCTGGTAGCGCACCTGCATGGGGTGCAGGGGGTCGCAGGTTCAAATCCTGCCGCCCCGACCAATCATCCTTCATTTGTTTTTCCCGGGATATATCCCCCCTCAGGCTTCGGCTGTTGGCGTCTCGCCGTGCTGATTGGCGCGTTCTTCTTCAACCGGTTGCATAAGGCTGGTCAGATAGTGTGCCGCTTTTACCGATTGATCAAGGGCGCGGCGGATGTGACTGATCTCCTCCAGCCTGTGGGCCATCTGTGCAATGGAGAGTCTGCCTTCGCTGCCGGCTCTCAAAACATCGGCCTTGAGTTGCTGGTATAGCTCCTGGAGCGTTCGCATGGTCAGTGCGTATTGTTCAGCTTTATAATCTTCCCGCTGGCTGTCGGTGCTTTGTAGCACCCGTACGGCTTCGCTGCGGAAGGTATTCAGTTGTGATTGCAATGGTTTGTCTGTGATGTTTTCCAGTTGCGGTTGGAGCAACAGTATTTCACGGGCCATCTCGGCCATTTCGGCACAGTATTGGGTTACCCTCAGCCCGGCAGGCAGACTTCGGGCAATATCCTCGGGCAAGTCGGATTTCTGGGCCTCACGAATAAATGTGCCGGCCGCCAGGGTCAGGTTATTGATGACATGGCGGTCATTTTCAATGGTCTTCAGGCTGGTGTCTTCGGTGCTCAGTACGTGCTGAACACTGGCCCGCGCGCGTGCATGAATGCGTTGTAGTTCGTGATAGAGCGCTTCCACAGCCAGTGAGGGCACGCCGGCTGCCGTACTGTCCAGGTAGCGTGGCCGGCTCTGGTCTTCTTCCTGGGTCCGGAATCTGTGCTCCAGCGCGACGATCAGACGGGGGATAAAGGGCCAGAACAACAACAGGCCCGATACCTGGATCAGGGTGTGGAATACCGCCAGTGACAGGGCCGGATTGTCTGCCGGTTCCGGGCCGGGAACAATCAGTGCCACCAGCAATAACACCAGTGGTAGCGCGAGAAAGGCCACAATGCCTGTGGTCAGGTTGAACACCACATGGCCGACTGCGGCGCGGCGGGCATTGGGCGTAGCTCCCAGGGAAGCAAACAGGGAAGTTGTGGTGGTGCCGATATTGGCGCCGATGACTACCGCGGCGCCGCCGGCCAGGGGAATTACGTTGCCGCCAACTGCAGTGAGCGTCACCGCAATGGCGGCACTGGAGGACTGGGTCACCAGCGTCATGAAAAAACCGGCGACAAGAAAGGGCAGCAAGGACCAATAGCCGCCGGCATCCTGTTGTGTGCTCAGTAGCGGGGCGTTCATGTCCCCGAACATTTCCCGCAGCAAATCCAGGCCGAGAAAAAATACCCCGAACCCGGCCAGCGCCTCACCCAATGGACCCCGGCGCCCGCCCGGCGTCAAAATTCGCAAAAACATGCCTATGGCAATCAACGGCAGGGCCAGCATTTTGATGTCCACGTCAAAGCCCACTACCACCACCAGCCAGCTGGTGGCGGTGGTACCGGCCGCGCTGCCAATGATCACCGAAACGGCCTGGGTCAGATTAAGAAACCCGGCGTTGACGAAACCGATGGTGGTGAAAATCACTGCGGTTGAGGACTGCATCATGGCAGTGACGAGAAAACCCGAGGTTGCTGCACGGGGAAAGCTGGTAGTCCAGCGCGCCAGAATGCCACGCAGGGTGCCGCCGGCAGCAACCTTGAGGCCGTCGCTCATAAGCTTCATGCCGAGCAGAAACAGCCCGATACCGCCGGCGAAATTCAGTACGGCCAGTATGGCCATCAGGACAAGGCACCAGTTGCAGGTTGGTAGAGCAGGTCGCCGTCTTCATCAATATCAGGATAGGGCAGCCCGTGTTGACGGCAATATCGGGCCATACGTGGCTGGGCCCATTCGAACAGGGTGTGTCGCACCAGCGTTTCGTCCAACCGGGGTGCGTCATACAGTCCGGCCCGACGGCGTTGGCTTTCGGCTTCGTAGAGCACAAGTGCGGCGGCCACCGAGACATTTAAGGAAGCGGCCAGCCCGTGCATGGGGATATTAACAAGCTGATCCGCTGTATCCAGCGCCTGCATTGTCAGTCCCTTGAGTTCGGAACCGAGTAGCAGGGCAGTGGGGCGAGTGTAATCGACATCACGGTAGTCCACGGCGTCGGTGGTCGGGTGTGCCGCGATAATCTGCATATTCTGATCGCGGGTTGAAGCAAGGGCGCTGTCGAGATCGGGGTGTCTGATTACCGGTACCCGGCGGTGGGTTCCCTGTGCGGCGTGAACCGCGGCGCGTACGCTGCGATCAGCGCTGATCGCATGGGCTCTCAGTACACCGGTGGCGTCACAGGTACGCAGCACGGCGGCGAGATTGTGCGGTTTGTGTACGTTTTCCATGACCACCGTAAGATCCGGCTGGCGCTGGTGCAGTACGGCTCTGAATTTTCGTAGTCTTTTTGCCGACATCTGGCAGCGCAGCCTCCGGGGAAGCGGTATGGCAACGTGATCATTCTAACGGTTACGAAGTTTGGCGGGTATGTCTGGTGCGAGTTGTAGTGCCGACAATCGGAGAATTACTACCGCCGGTGTTTATTCGCGTTCAGATGGTTGTGTTTCATTTTATATGCAATATGATTTCGGCTAACGGCAAACCCGTCGAAAGGCGGGGACGCAAAGTTTCCGGTCTAAGGAGCAGGGGCTCTATGACAGCGGGACTGCCAGCCGGGCGCTGTTACGCTCGACCATGGTCAGGTAGATATAGTACCTGCCACGGTGGTCAGTTCCCCTCCCCCTATGCTTTCCCGAAACCGGATCGAGCGAGCTCTGGCGCTCAGCGCAATGGTCTGGCGCTGGGCATGGCTGCGGCACTACGGCGGGGGGGGAAAGCCGATGGAAAAAGAAAATAACGAGACCACGATCACCCGGGCACTGTTTCGTGCCCAGGTTAATTCCCATGCCCTGTGGGGGAGCGGGATCGCGTTATTCGCGGTGATTGCCGGTACCTTGCTGGTTTGTGTATATCAGTTTGGCGTGGTTAGTGCTGAAGCTGTGATCGCTGTGCAGGCCACCAATCCTGCGTTGTGGCTGTTGAATCTGATGCCCTTTGTTTTCGGCATCTGGGGACAGCTGACCGGCGCCATGGTCATGTCAAGAGCCGGCGAAATGGTCATGGACCAGACCCGTTCACTGTCCAGTCGTACCCTGGAGCTGGAAGAGGCACTGCGCCAGAGTGACAGCAAACGCAGGCGCCAACAGATCCGGGGGCTGAAAAGTGTGTCCGGATTTCAGGAAATACTCGAGTGCGATATGCGTGAGCGCGGGGGGTGTTTTGATGGTATTGGCGTGGTTTCTCTGGACTTTAACGGTCTGCGTGAGGTGCGGGGGCTGGTAGGTGACAAGGGGCTTGATGCGGTCGTGAAGGCGATCGCCGAGCGGTTACAGAGCGCCCTGCGAGACTCGGACATGCTGGCACATGTGCGTGGTGACCGCTTCATCATCGCCTTGTATGATGTGGGAGCAAGCGGCAATTATTTACCCCGGGTCTGTCGCCGTATTCACCGGGCATTGCATGAGCCTCTGGAGTCCGTACCCAATTGCCCGGCTCTGATGCCCCGCATGGGCGCCGTGTTGTATCCACGTGATGCCAGTAGCAGTCGGGCGCTCATACAGCTGGCAGAGTCAGAACGAAAATCCGTGAAGCAGACTGGCGGCCACAGCATGCCTTTATCCCGGGTTGATGCGGATGACGACAAAAGGCTGTCCGAGCTTTTTTCGAAGGCACTGGACAGGCGGGAACTGATGCTCGATTTTCTCCCACAGACTGGTGCCGGAGATGGCACGCTGGTGTACTTGCGTTCACATCCATACTGGCCCGGCCAGGAAAACGGTGGCATCGACGAGTATGCGCTTGCTGATCTGGGCGCTCGCAGCGGCCGTTTGCATGAATATCTGATGTGGCTGTTTGACGAATCGCTCAGGTCATTGCGTTTCTGGCGTGAACGCCAGGATTTGATGGTAGGGCTATCTATTCCGTTGCATGTGTCTGTGGCTGGCAAATTTCCTCTTGCGCAAATGCTTGGATCACTGCTTGAGAGGTACCGTCTCTCACCCAGGGGGGTGGTGCTTGAATTCAGCGGCCAGATGCTGATTGACGGAGGTGCCGAGGCAGAACAGGAATTTACACGTCTGCGCGCGCAAGGGTACAGAATCTGTTTGTCCGGGTTTGGCAGCGAGGTCTCCTCGTTGCAGACTTTGCTGCACTATCGTCCGGACGAAGTACGCATGTCGCCCGAGTTGACCGAAGCGATGGTCAGTTCGGATGCAGCCGTGGCATTGGCAGCCGATCTGGCGAGAGTAGCTGCCCGTCTGGGCGCTGTGGTGGTTATGCCGGGAGTTACGGACTCTGAATGCTTCACCCGGATGGCCACAGATGGCGTGCAGCGTGTTGAGGGATCTGCAGTGGGTAAGGCCATGTCGGCAGATCGGGTAGGTTACTGGCAACAGTTTGCCGCTCAGCGCCTGGTCGGTGCTGTGCGATGATGCCAGCCGGGCCGGCCGGAGAGCTTGACGGTTGTTATTCCGGGATGGCCGGTGTTGTTTTTTCAGTATGTAAAGGTAGTATGAAACCAAGGGCAAACCCGCCGAAAGGTGGGGACGCAAAGTTTCCGGTCTAAGGGGCACAGGCTCTATGACGGCGGGGCTGCCAGTATGGATTGAGCATCAAGCCGGCGATTCCGGCGGGTTTTCCATACTGTCTTCCCTTATGACTGGTTACCGTGCGTCGCTTGCTGGTTCAGGAACCGGGCCTTTCTGGGTTCGTGTCCGGGTCGGGTCCGGTTTTCATCGGGGCATTAAGATCCTCGAAACAAGGGGGAGTTATGAGTGGCACAAACAGTGAAGCGACCATCACGGCGCGGATATTTCGTTCAAAAGTAAATAGTTACGCTATCTGGGGCACCGGGATTGCGCTAATGGCAGTGGTTGTCGGCACCTTGCTGGTGGCGCGGTTCCAGTTTGGAGCTATCACCATTGACGGCATGATTCAGGCCCAGGGCAGTAATCCCGCGCTGTGGTTGCTCAACATCATGCCTTTTGTTTTTGGTATCTGGGGCCAGTACACCGGCGCGATGATGATGTGGAACGCCAGCGAGCTGGTGATGGACCAGACCCGCGAGCTGCGTGACCGGGCGTCTGCACTGGAACAGGAGTTGCAGGCATCGGGGGGTGCCTATCGTGTGAATGACCTCCCGGACAGGGCAGGGATGCGTGACGATCTTGCCCAGGCCATAGGCGTGGCTGATGAGAAAGTAGGCTCGCTGGGCGTGTTGATGCTGGATTTTGATGACTTCCATGATGTGCGTGAAGTGGTCGGTGATGAAAGCCTGCCCGAGTTGATCGAGAACATTACCGCGCGCCTGCGCAGCGCCCTGCGCAGCTCTGATGTGCTGGCCCATTTCAGTAATGATGAATTCGGCATGGTGCTCCACGACGTGGGCGGTGGTGGCTATTTTGTCAAGGAAGTTTGTCAGCGCTTGCAAAAAGCACTGCGAGCGCCGATGGAAATCAATGATCACAAGCTCAGTCTGCAAGCCCGGGTCGGGGCGACCGTATTCCCTCGGGATGGTGATAATGCTGACGAGTTGATGCGTCGCTCTGAGATCAGCAAACAGTCCACACGTATCGGTGAGCACGAATTCGTACGTTACAGCAAGGGTATGGAAAAGGCCGTAGCCGGGCGCATGCAACTGGTGGCTGATTTTGCCCGTGCGCTTGAACAAAGTGCACTGGAAATGCGTTACATGCCTCAGCAGCGTGTCGGCGACGGGGGCTGTGATCATCTGCGTGCCGACGTCAGTTGGCCGCATGAAAGTCATGGGCGTATTCCCGAGCAGACACTGAACGAAATCGCAGAACGGGGCGGTTATGTCTATGACTATGTCCTGTGGCGGATCAATCAGGGGCTGCAGGATCTGGAGCGCTGGCGCAAGAATGACCTGGCCGGCGCCAGCCTGGTGATGCGAATCCCGGGCTGTGCCGTGGTTCAGGTGCCGCTTGCCGAGATGCTGGACGGCATCGTGTCTTCTTTCGATTTGCCCCCGGACGCGCTGGTGCTGGAATTCAGTGAACAGAGCCTGATCGTCGGCGAACAGAAGGCCCGCGTTCAGATTGAGGCGCTGCGCAAAAGCGGGTATCGGATTTCCCTGCATGGTTTCGGTACGGATCAGTCTTCTCCCATGGGGTTGCTGCGCTGGCGGCCGAATGAAGTGCGTCTGTCCCGGCAGCTGGTCGACAAGGCCGCCAGCGACCGCGACACGCTGCTGGTGACCGGTCACCTGGTCAAAATGGCGGCTCGCGTGGTGGACGCCGTGGTCGCCCCCGGTGTCAGCAATTCAAACCTGAATCAGCAACTCGCCAGGGCGGGATGCAAGCGCGTTGAAGGCGATGTGGTCGGTAAGCTGATGACCGCCGAGCGAGTGGGTCATTTGCTGCGTACGCCTAATGAGTCGAAGCAGGAGGCTGCAGGCTGATCAATCGGCTGGTGCAGGCGGTTGCCTGTCAGGTATAAGTGAACCTCCGGATGCGGAGGTTCACTTATGCGGAAATTGCCTTTTACCCTTTTGCTGGCCCTGACGGGGATGGTGTTTGCCAGTGGCTGCACGGTGTTGCAGCAGACGGTATTGCCACCCGAGCTTGCTTTGCGCGAAGTCCGTCTGGTGCAGGCTGACCTGCGGACCCAGCGCTATACTGTTACCCTGGACGCCTATAATCCCAATACCTTCAGCATCGGGCTGGAAGCCATCCAGTGGCAACTGGAACTGGCCGGCTATGAATTTGCAAAAGGCAGCCTGGCGCTTTCGGAAAAGCTTCCGGCCAGGGAAAGTGTGCCGTTGACGCTGGAGATGCAGACCAATTTGTTTGACTACGCGCGCCATGCCCTGAGCCGCTTGATAGCAGGTGATGATGAGTTCGAATATCGCCTCAGTGGCAGTGCACAGGTGGATTCCCCGCTACGTCGCAGCGTGCCTTTCGAGGAAACCGGCCGCGTCAATATCCAGCGCTGAATGCATAAGCCGTTTTTTATTCCAGCAGACCACTGCGCCTTGCCCGGCGAAGATCAACGATGTTGTCTACATCCCAGGTGGGTTGCAAAAAGCATGTGCGCATGCCGCTGGTTATCGCCCGTGCGCGTGTAGTTTGCATTACACGTGAGCTGCCCCAGCGTATCCCTGTGAACAGTCGCAGACAGCGCCGACTCAGGCCAGCCAGGGCATAGCCTCCATCCTCGCAGGGAATGAAAACAGCATCCGCACCATTATTCAGGCTCTGCAGTGCCTCGGCAATCTGCGCCGTGGTCAGCGCCGGGGCGTCGCTGCCAATGATGACCGCCGCCTGGTGTTTACGCAGACATTGTCCTAACACATGATGCATCCGTCGCCCCAGATTGCCCGTGGGCTGCTGGTGCAGCGCCACGCCGTATTCCCGGCGCCAGCGCTGGAACAGGGCTGAACGGCTATGCGGTGTGGCATACAGGCTGACAGGCGCCAGCCGGGCCTGACTGACACGGCGCACGGTTTGTTCCGCCATCAGTGAATAGGCGCGGGTGGCGCCAACATTGCCGATACCGCGCGCAAGCCGGGTTTTTACCTGGCCCGGTTGAGGCACCCGGGCGAAGATGGCTATGCTTGTGTTATCAAAACGGTAGCCCCCGGCTTTGCTCATGGCTTGCCTCTATAAATACGGGCCAGTTTGTCGGGGTCGGCGCCCAGGTAATAGGCCAAGCGTAGCCGCCACATGGTCAGGATAGTACGAATAACGCCATGATCTTCCCAGCGCCTGCTGGATGTCGGCAGCGGGCCACGCAGTCGTCGTGGCCAGGCATGCTGGCGCAGGCGGCGTGACAACTCGATGTCTTCCATCAGCGCAATATCGGCATACCCGCCTGAGCTTTCGAACTGCGTTCGCCGCACAAAAATCCCCTGATCGCCGGTACAGATACCAGTCAGATGAGAGCGGCGGTTCATCAGCCACTCCGTAAGGCGTAGCAACAGTCCCTTGCCTGACAGACGAATATCGAAGCGTCCCCAGAGCGTGCCGTCCTTGCCGGCACGCGCTATTTCCTGCAGTACGGCAGGCGAGGGAGGGGAGTCGGCATGCAGGAACCACAGCAGGTCACCCCGGGCGACCGCGGCACCGGCGTTCATTTGTCGTGCGCGTCCCTGTGGGGCCTCGATCACCCGATCACACAGGGTGGCGGCGATTTCCCGGGTGTTATCGCTGCTGCCGCCGTCAGCCACAATAACTTCACCTCCGCTGCGGCGAAGTGGTGCCAGGGCAGCCAGGGTAAGGTCGATGGTCTGCGCTTCGTTCAGGGCCGGGATAACCACTGATACGTCTTGCAGGCCTGCTTCTGGTGCTGTGCTCATAAAGATCCTGACCGGGGCTGGCGCCACGTGCATTCAACAGATGTTCCCGTTAGAATAGCAGCCCGCTCGCAGGCAATGCGGGTGATGGGGCCGTAGCTCAGCTGGGAGAGCGTCGCGTTCGCAATGCGAAGGTCGGGAGTTCGATCCTCCTCGGCTCCACCAATTTTCGGGCCCGCATGGCGGGCCCGGCGTTATTAAGTGTCAGGTGATTAAGTGGTTACGTGAAGGTGCGCGGCTATGGCCGCGCATTTTTTTTGGATTTGTGCGGCTGCGCCGCACACCACCAACGTAATCACGTAATCACGTAATCACGCCGAGCCTGCGGCCCGGTTATTGGTGCCCCGGGCAGGATTCGAACCTGCGACCTATCGCTTAGGAGGCGATTGCTCTATCCGGCTGAGCTACCGGGGCCAAATTGAGGGGCAAAAGGTATCAGATTCGGTGCGAAGCGCCCAGTAGCGGGAGCAGCCGATGGGCCCCGGGCAGGATTGCGAGGCCCGTCCATGGGCCTCGCCCCTTCGGGGCTCCCTTCGGTCGCGCCGATTTGTTCCCGACAAATCGGTCGAACCTGCGACCTATCGCTTA
>SLRW01000068.1 GCA_007130745.1 Gammaproteobacteria bacterium | reverse complement strand
ACACACCAGCGCAGCGCATGGCCGGCTTCGCTCATGTCGGTGACCACTGGCGCCAGCAGATGCGGGATCCCGTCGTAGACCGACAGCTCCAGCATCTTGGGGTCAATCAGAATCATCCTCACCTGATCCGCGCCACTCTTGTACAGCAGGCTCAGCAGCATGGCGTTGAGCGCCACAGATTTGCCCGAACCCGTGGTTCCGGCCACCAGCAGGTGCGGCATACGACCCAGATCCGCCACCGTCGGTCGGCCGGCAATATCCTTACCCAGCACCAGCGTCAGTGGCGAGCTGGAACGGTCGAATTCCTCCGACTTGAGCATCTCGCCCAGCGTCACCAGCTCGCGACGCTCATTGGGGATTTCCAGCCCCACCACCGACTTACCCGGAATCACCTCCACCACGCGCACGCTGATGGCTGAAAGCGCCCGGGCCAGATCCTTGGAGAGATTGCTGATCTGGCTGACCTTTACTCCGGCTGCAGGCTGCAATTCAAAACGCGTAATCACCGGCCCGGGATGTACCGCCACCACCTCAACCTCCACACCGAAATCGCGCAGCTTGAGCTCGACCTGACGAGACATAGCCTCCAGCGCCTCGGTGGAATAGGCCGGCTTGGACGCCTCCGGCTCATCCAGTAGCGACAACGGCGGCAGAGCCGGCTCATCACCGGTCTCGAAGAGTTTCTGCTGGCGCTCCTTCTGGCTGCGCTCGCTGCGCTTGACCGTCTCCACCACCGGCTCGATACGCGGGGCACTGCGCCGGGGTCGCTGCTTTTCGCGTTCGACCACCTCGCGGCGCTGCTGACGGGCCTGACGCTGCTGCAGCCGGTCACGCAATTCGAAATACAAATGGCGCAGCTGCGCCGCGGCCTCGATACTCAGACGACCGACACTATCCACCAGCCGCAACCATGACAGGCTGGTCAACAAGGTGATGCCGACGAGGAACAGCGACAGCACCAGCAAGGTGGCGCCGTAAAAATTAAAAGCCGCCACCAGGGCACGGCCTACGCTTTCGCCCAGCGCCCCACCGGGCCCCACCGGCAACGCCCCCCCCAGGGAGAAATGCAGTGCCGCCAGCGCCGCACCCATGGTCAGCGTGAACACAAAGCCGCTGACGCGTAGCGTAAGCATGACGGCCAGGCCGTGCCGGGGAGCCCCCGCCCAGGTGTAGTAAAGCCACCCGGCATAGGCGATGACCAGGGGAAACAGGTACGCCGTCAGACCGAAAGCATAGAACAACACATCGGCCAACCAGGCGCCGGTGGGACCGGCAAGGTTGCGCACCTCGCCAAAGCCACTATGAGACCAGGCGGGATCACGAGGATCGAAGGACATCAGGGCAACCAGCAAAAAGATAGCCAGCGTAGCAAGTACAATCAGCCCCCCCTCCCTGAGTACGCGCCGTACCGGCACGCTGTTCAGGGTGGATGGCTCTTTCTTGGATCGGGCCTGTGCCAATGTTTGTCCTTTATATAAAGAATATCCGTCAAGCACCTGTATTGTATATTAAATAAGGGCTGAGGTGGCGCACTGAAAATAGACTATAAACACACCGCCGCAGAATATCACAACCCGGCTTCGGTCTGGCGTCACGCTTTGCCCTGCCGGGCCGCTTTGCGTAAGATTGCCGCTCGCTGAAACCCTGCTTTGGACTGGAGCCGATTATACATGAGCCAACACACCCGCCTGCTGATTCTTGGATCCGGCCCGGCCGGTTATACCGCTGCCGTTTATGCTGCACGCGCCAATCTGGAGCCGATGCTGATCACCGGTATAGAACAGGGCGGCCAGCTCACCACCACCACGGATGTGGATAACTGGCCCGCCGATCATGAAGGCGTACAGGGCCCCGAGCTGATGCAGCGATTTCAAAAGCACGCCGAGCGTTTCAATACGCAGATCGTGTTCGACCACATCCACACCACTCACCTGAACGAAAAGCCGATCCGGCTGGAAGGCGACCAGAGCGAATACACTTGCGATGCACTGATTATCGCCACCGGCGCCTCGGCCCGGTATCTGGGCCTGCCCTCGGAAGAGAAATTCATGGGCCGGGGGGTATCCGCCTGCGCCACCTGTGACGGGTTTTTCTACAAAAACCAGGACGTGGCGGTAATCGGCGGCGGTAACACGGCGGTGGAAGAAGCGCTGTATCTGTCCAATATCGCCCGCAAAGTGACCGTGGTGCATCGCCGCGACAAATTCCGCTCCGAGAAAATTCTCGCCGACCGACTGCTGGAAAAAGCCGAAAACGGCAATGTGGAAATCATCTGGAACCATGTGCTGGACGAGGTGCTGGGCGATGACAGCGGCGTGACCGGCGCCCGTCTGCGCAGCCGCGAGGATGACAGCACACACGAAATTGAAGTCGCCGGCGTATTCATCGCCATTGGCCACGACCCCAACACCGGGATATTCAAGGACCAACTGGAGATGGACAACGGCTATATTGTCGTGCGCAGCGGGATCAAGGGCGACGCTACCGCCACCAGCGTGCCAGGTGTGTTTGCCGCCGGCGATGTGGCCGATCATGTTTATCGCCAGGCCGTGACCTCGGCCGGCTCCGGCTGCATGGCCGCGCTGGACGCCGAACGCTACCTGGACAACCTGGAGTAGTCCCCGCCCAATGCGGCTGGAACGGCTCAAGGCGATCGCGGATGTCAGACCAGACGAATGGAATCGACTGACCGACAACGGCACGCCCTTTATTCACCACGAGTATCTTGCCGCCCTGGAGTCTACCGGCTGCGCTGGCCCGGCTACCGGCTGGCATCCGCAACATTTGCTGCTGCGTGATGACAATGGCAGCCTGCTCGGCGCCATGCCGGCCTGGCTCAAAACCCATTCGCGCGGCGAGTTTGTGTTTGATTTCATATGGGCTGAAGCCTGGGAGCGCCATGGCCTGCCCTATTATCCGAAGCTGGTCAGCGCCATCCCCTTCACGCCCGTGCCCGGCCTGCGTCTGCTGGTCGCACCCGAAGCCGACGCCACGAGGGTCCGCAGCGAGCTGATTGCCGCCACCACGCAGCACGCACAGGCGCAGCAGTTAAGCTCGGCGCACTGGTTATT
>SLRW01000045.1 GCA_007130745.1 Gammaproteobacteria bacterium | reverse complement strand
CCGCCACCAGTTCGCGAAAGCGCAGCCGGGCACCGCGGGTATTGAGTACCGGCACCTGGGCATCAGTGAGACACAGTGGCACCAGCGACAGGACCATCAGCATGGCGACCACGGAAAAGGGCACGAAACTGACCGGTTCGGCCAGCGCGAACAGAAACTGCCCGGCCGCCGAGGCGAGATAGAAATTAAAGGTATAGGCCCCCAGCAGCGCGCCACGATTATCAGGCGTGGCGCGATCGCTGATCCAGCTCTCCACCACCATCAGCATGCCGGCCACGCAAAAACCCAGTACCAGACGCAGCCCGAACCACAGCGCCTCATCAACATGCAGGGGATGCGCAAGCGTGACCACGCAGGCCATGCCGGCAAAGGCGGCGAAGGCCCGGATATGCCCCACCCGCCGGATCACCGGCACGGCGTAGATAGTGCCGGTCACAAAGCCGATGGCATGGGCGGCCATGATCAGGCCAATGGTGATGGCGGGCATCCCCTCCAGCCCCATACGCACGGCGCTGAGCGTGCCCAGCAACGTGCTGCCCGTGACCAGCAGCGCCAGGCTGACAAAGAGAGCTACGACTGAAACAACAATCGCCAGCAGCGGCCTGGCCATTACTTACCTCCAGCCGTGATCGGGAAGCGCACTTTAAGAACGCGGGCCTGTATCCGCGAGGGGTTTTTCAGACCCGGCCGGGTGCGCCGGCGGCGTCACCTCAGCCCACTCTATACCCAGCCCGCGCAAACCGGCCAGCATGGCCTCGCGCGCCGGCGTCAGCACTTCCGGCAGGCCGCGCAGGCCAAGCTCGATATGACCGTTATCACCTTCGATATGCGGCAAACTGGACACTTTCACCTGCGGATAATCCCGCAACAACTCATGCATCAGGGGAATCAGGCGACTTTCGCCCAGTCCCTGCACCCGCACGGCAAATTCCTGCTGGCGGTCAGTCTGATGCAGATGGGAATAGTGGTGATCCAGCACCCACTCGATCATGGGCCAGGCCATTTGCGGGAAACCCGGCACGCAATGGTGATGCTCAAAACTGAACCCGGGAATGCCATTCCAGGGGTTGGGAATCAACCGCGCGCCGGCCGGGAATCGGCCCATTTCCAGACGCTGGGGGGTGAGATCATCACCAAACTTGCGTTGCAGGATGGTTTCGGCCTCGGGATGCAACACCAACTCTACACCAGCGGCCTCGGCAACCGCCTGGCGGGTACGGTCATCCGGCGTGGCGCCGATGCCGCCAAAACTGAGCACAATATCGCCATCGGCCAGCGTGCGGGCGTAGTGGTGTGACAATAACCGGATGTCATCACCGACAATCTGAACCCAGTCGAGCTCCAGCCCGCGGGCATGGAGCATCTCCAGGGTGCGGGGCATGTGGCGGTCACTGCGTTTGCCGCTGAGCAACTCATCACCAACCAGCACCAGACCGATACGCATAGCCGAAGGCTTCAGAGCGCCACCCGCACCAGAATCACGACCAGCAACAGCATCTGCGCCAGATTGACCAGCATGCTCATGCGATGCAGGCGCTGGAAGCGATCCGCCGTCAGGGGGTCTGCATCACGCTGCTCGCTGGCCCGGTTGAGCGCCGGCAACAAATACGCGCCGGCAAAAGCAAAACCGGCCATCACCGGCAAACTGAGGATGAACACCCATAAAGCGTCCGTCCACCAGGCGCTCGCCGCCAGCACCACGGAAAGGCCACCGCAATAACCGTAATACCAGGGAAAGAGTCCGCGCAGAAAATCCGACGCAACATCACGCGGCAAACGCGCATGCACCCGCGGCGCCACCAGCAGACTGAACATCAGCATGCCACCAAAAAGCGCGGCGGCACTGACGATCAGCAACCAGCTCAAGGGGTTCATAACCGGCCTCCCCCGACCCGGTACCAGGCTCTACTCAGCCCGCACCCAGCCGAATTGCTCCACTGCATTGGCCAGATCAGATTCGCTGGCCATACCCACAATATCGCCATCACGCACTACCAGCAGACGACGAATATTGTGTTCCAGCATACGCTCAACACAGTCCCCAAGCGAGGCATCAGAATCTACCCGCACCACCGGGCGGGTCGCGATCTCGCCCACCTTGACCCGGGCTGAGTCACGGTTGGCGCTGACCACCCGCGAGAGCACATCGTGGCGTGTGACAATCCCCCACTCATCCGAGCCGCTATCAGGCTCGACCAGCAGGCTGCTGATACCGTGCTCGCGCATGAGCTTCATGGCCTCGTCCACCGTCACGCCGCCGTCGACGGTGATCAGGTTACGGGTCATCAGGTGTCCCACCGTGGTGGGCTTGCGCCCACTGGCGACCATTTCTTCCTCGGGGGTTTGCATGCGCCGGCGCTCGCGTTCCGCTCGCTCCTGTTCCAGCGCGCGGCGGCGCTCGGCCCGGCGCTCTTTGACCTCTTCCATCTCCAGCCCGCGCTCGATGCGCTCAATCAGGGCATCGGCAAAACCGCTGGTGGGCACTTCCGTCGCTCCCTCCATCTGACGGGCGAAGTCATAGGTCACCACCCCGCTGCGAACCACCTCGGGATAGGCGACGCGGATCAGGTCGGCGGCCTCTTTCCAGCCGATGTACTCGAGCATGTCCACGCCGCTGAGCAGCAGCGAACCCGGGTTGACCTTGTCCTGCCCGGCATACTTGGGCGCGGTGCCGTGGGTGGCCTCAAACACGGCAATGTTGTCGCCTATATTGGCGCCGGGGGCGATGCCCACGCCACCCACCTGGGCGGCAATGGCATCAGAAAGATAATCGCCGTTGAGGTTCATGGTGGCGATCACATCGAACTCTTCCGGGCGCAGCAGCATGAGCTGGAAGATAATATCGGCGATACGATCCTTGATAACGATCTTGCCCTCGGGCACCTTGCCGCCATGATGGGCGTAAAGCTCGTCTTCGGTAATAGTCTGTTCGCGGAACTCCTCTCGCGCCAGTTCATAACCCCAGCTGCGGAAAGAGCCTTCCGTGTATTTCATGATGTTGCCCTTGTGCACCAGGGTCACGCTCTCGCGCTGGTGTTCAATGGCATATTCGATGGCCTTGCGCACCAGCCGCTTGGTGGCAAAGGGGCTGAT
>SLRW01000057.1 GCA_007130745.1 Gammaproteobacteria bacterium | reverse complement strand
GCGTTGCCGCCTGATCCGGCGCGGCCACCATCATGGCAACCACCGGCCCCTCGCTGACAATGCCGCTGTATTCAGTCCAGGGCAGATTCAGTGGCTGCATGCCCTTCTTGAAGGTATAGCGACCCAGCTCCCAGCGCCCGGCCCGGGTCCAGCAACACACCAGACTGCCGTCGCCACAGACGGTGTAGGTGCGCATGCCGAATTGCCACTGCGGCAGGCCGAATTCCGCCTCCAGTGGATACAGCGCGGTGCTGCGCTGATCGCGGTAGTAGTAGAGATTCCACCAGTTACTGCGATCCGAGACATAGACAATGCCGCCCGCGGGATGAAACTCCGGCTGGAATATCGACTCGCCGGGCCCGCCTGCCAGTGTGGTGACCTCAGCCAGCGCCCCCTCCGCCGTGACCCTGGCGTGACACAGCCAGGTACCGTCCCAGGGCATGCCGGGGTGATCCCAGGCCAGCCAGACCAGTTGTTCGCCGTCGGGGCTCAGGCGCGGACTGGTGTAGAAGTCATGCCCCTCATGCAGCACCTCCAGCACGCCGGTCACCATATCCACGGCCACCAGCGCGGCGCGCGGCTCGCCCGCCTCGAGCAGTTGCTCACCAATACAAATCAGGCGCTGGCGGCCGGGATCGGCCACCGGTTCGGCAAAGCGCCACCCCGGCAGCTCGGTCAGCCGGTGGGGCGGTTCGCCATCGCGGATCTGGTAAATATCCTGGTCGGCATCATTGACAAACCACAGCGTGCGACCGGCGCCGGTATAGGCCAGGCCACCGTACTCATGCGCCCGCGAGCGGGCGCTGAAAGGCGCGGGCAAGACATCTTGCGTGCCGCCCGCGCCGTCGGCCGCCACCAGCACATTGCGCCCCTTTTCCTCTGGCCGGCCCTCGCACCAGTACAGCACCCCGTCAAGCAGCAGCGGATCACCCAGGCGAACGCCACTGCGGGCCACCAGTTCGGCGCTGACCGGCGATGGCCAGAGGCCGTATGGAAGCGTTTTTGCTGTGCTCATGTGTCGCCTTCGGTGGAATCAGGAGGATCAAACGCCAGGCTCGTGGCCCCGGTGGGGCGGGCATCGGCATCAAAGCGCCGTTCGTGAATCTCGCCACTGCCATCGGCGGCCACCCGCACCACCGTGGAACAGCGTGTGCCATAGGCCTCGCCCAGCACAAACAGGGCCGACAACCGGCGCTCAAACGTCAGCCCCACCCCGGTATCGGGCAAGTCTTCATCCGCGGCCGGGCGGGTGTCATAGAGCATGTCAAAACAGGTCTCCGGCGAAGCGCCGTCCGCCACCAGTTGCGCGAAGCGCGCGCGCCCGCGCGTCAGCTTGGGCCAGGGGGTATCCAGCCGGGCATTGCTCAGTCCGTAAACACCGGGCGCCAGCGACTGCGGCGGCGCCTCGTCAATATTGTTGAGGTAATACAGTCCCCCGCCGCCGAGCGCCAGCAGGTTAAAGGGGCCATAGGCGTGGCGTTGCCGCGCCGGTTCCGCCAGGCTTTCGGGGACGTCCTCCGGGGCCAGCAAAATATCCCGCACCAGTTCGCCGCGACTGCGGGGGGCGCCGCCGGCGGCGGGGTGGCGCACATTGGTCAGCGCCGCAAAACGGCCGCCCCGGGTCACGCCCAGCCAGGTGCCGCCGGCCTCCAGATCACGTCCTGCGGCCAGTTGCGGGGCTTCCTGCCACCATTGCAGGGGCCCGGTGGCCCGATGATGAAACTCGTCACGATTGGCGGCCACCACCAGCGGATGTTGCCGGCTCTGGCGCCAGGCGACAAAAAGAATGCACATGCCCGATTCCCGGCGTTGCGGTGAAGGCGTCACAGCTCCTGTGCGACCATCATAGCGCCCAGTCAGTTCCGCCCCCAAGCCGGCGCCACGGTGCCTGTCGTGGTCAACGCTGGTATGATGCGCGCGTCGCGCGCCCGGCGGGCGCCTGCTACAGCCCCGGAAAGGAGTCTCCAGCATGGCACATGATGCCCCTCAGCAGACCCGCGTGGTCATCATCGGCGGCGGGTTTGGCGGCCTTTATGCCGCCCGCCAGCTTTCGCGGGACCCGTCCTGGCAGGTGACGGTGATCGACAAGCGCAATTATCATCTGTTTCAGCCGCTGCTGTATCAGGTTGCCACCGGCACGCTCTCGCCCGGCGATATTGCCACGCCCATCCGTTCCGTGCTGAGCGGCCGTCCCAATGTGCAGGTGCTGCAGGCCACCGCCAACGATCTGGACCCGGAGGCCCGCAAGGTCTACTTCAAGGGCGGGGAAATCGGCTACGACATCCTGATTGTCGCCAGCGGCGTGAAGCATCACTACTTTGGCAATGACCAGTGGCGCAAGGATGCCCCGGGTCTCAAAACCGTGGAGCACGCGCTGGAGATGCGCCAGCGTATTTTTTCCGCCTTCGAGCACGCCGAACTTGAGCCGGATCCGGAACGTCGCCGGACCCTGCTCAACTTTGTAGTGGTCGGCGCCGGCCCCACCGGGGTGGAGCTGGCCGGCGCCATTGGCGAACTGGCCCAGCACACGCTGAAGCGGGATTTCCGCAATTTTGACCCGCGTGATGCCCGGGTGCAGCTGATCGAGGGCGCCGGCAAGGTGTTGCCCACCTATCCTGATGACCTTTCCGCCGCGGCCCGCAAATCGCTGGAGAAACTGGGCGTGGAGGTCATGACCAATACCATGGTGACGGCCATTGACGGCGAGGACATCACCCTGCGCCATGGCGAGGAAGAACGCCATATCCGTGCCGACACCGTGCTCTGGGCCGCCGGCGTGCGGGCCTCGCGCTTCGGCCAGGCGCTGGCCAAACGGGTGGATGCGCGACTGGATAACGGCGGCAAGGTCATCGTCAACGACGATCTGTCACTGCCGCAGCATCCCGAAATATTCGTGATCGGGGATCTGGCCCACTATGAGCACGGTGGTAAACCACCCCTGCCCGGTGTGGCGCCGGTCGCCATCCAGCAAGGCCGTTATGTGGCGCGCCTGCTAAAGCGCCGGCGGCGCGACAAGCAGACCGGCCCTTTCCGCTATTTCGACAAGGGCAGCATGGCGGTGATCGGCCGTAATGCGGCGGTGGCTGATATTGGCCCGCTGCATCTGAAAGGCTTCCCCGCCTGGATCACCTGGGTGCTGGTGCATGTGATGTATCTGATCGAGTTCGACAGCAAGTTGCTGGTGATGACCCAGTGGGGCTGGAACT
>SLRW01000120.1 GCA_007130745.1 Gammaproteobacteria bacterium | reverse complement strand
CGCTGCACCGCCTGCCGGCGATGATCCGTGATTCACGGGCACGCAAGGCGCCGGTGGTGGATATCAGCTTCCCCGAGATCGAGAAATTCGACAATCTCCCCGAGCCGCGTGCCGAGGGGCCGGTGGCCTATGTATCCACCATGGAAGGTTGCAGCAAGTATTGCAGCTTCTGTGTCGTGCCCTATACCCGCGGCGAAGAGATCAGCCGGCCCTTTGATGACGTGATCGCCGAGGTGGCTGATCTTGCCGACCAGGGCGTGCGCGAGGTCAACCTGCTGGGCCAGAACGTCAATGCCTACCGTGGCGAGATGCATGATGGCACCGTGGCCGATCTGGCCCTGTTGATTCATTACGTGGCCGCGATTGAAGGCATTGACCGGATTCGCTTTACCACCTCGCACCCGGTGGAGTTCTCCGGCAGCCTGATCCAGGCCTATGCCGAGGTGCCGGAGCTGGCAAGTCATCTGCACCTGCCGGTGCAAAGCGGCTCTGATCGTATTCTGGCGTTGATGAAGCGCGGGCATATGGCTGCCGAGTACCGGGCGAAGATCCGCAAGCTGCGCGAGGCAAGGCCCGGGCTCAGTATTTCTTCTGATTTTATTGTGGGTTACCCGGGCGAAAGTGAGGCCGACTTCGAGCAGACCATGCGGCTGATAGAGGACATCGGCTTTGATCAGTCCTTCAGCTTTATCTTCAGCTCGCGTCCGGGGACACCGGCCGCGAGCCTGCCCGATGACACGCCGCTGGCGGTCAAGCAGCAACGCCTGCGGCGGTTGCAGGAAACCGTTGACGGTAATGCTCGGCGTATCAGTGAAGCGATGGTCGGCACGGTGCAGCGGGTGCTGGTGGAGCGCCATTCGGTCAGGGATTGCGTCGAGGTGGCCGGGCGCACTGAGAACAACCGCTGGGTCAATTTCGCTGCGCCTGAAACGGTGATCGGCCGTTTTGTGGACGTGGAAATCACCGCCGCCTTGCCCAATTCGCTGCGTGGCCGTCTTTGCCAACCTGCCGAAGCGTCGGTTGAAAGCCGCCGCGCACTGGCATGAAAGTTCACCGCTTCCCCGCATTCTCTGCATGATATTCCGAGGTTGAATTGAAGTCAGTCGAGCAGTCCCTGGACCTGGACCTGGAACCCGTCGATAACCACCGGCTGGCCAATTTCTGTGGCCAGTACGATGAGCATCTGCGCCAGATCGAGCGTCGACTGGGGGTGGAAATCAACAGCCGCGGCAATCGCTTCCAGATCATTGGCGAGCCGCAGAGCCTGGAGGCGGCCAGTGGCGTGTTGCGCCGGATTTATGACGCTGCCGGGCGTGAGGCATTGACCCCCGAGCGAGTGCATCTGCTGCTCGCCGAAAGCGCGGCGGACCTTCCGGACACCGACGCGGCTGAACCTTCACACAGTGTGGTGGTGCGCATCCGCCAGGGGCTGATTCAGGGGCGCACGCCCGGGCAGCGGCGGTATCTGGCGTCCATCCAGCAACATGATGTCAATTTTGGTATCGGCCCGGCCGGCACCGGCAAGACCTATCTGGCGGTGGCCTCGGCGGTGGATTCCCTGCAGGCAGAGCACGTGCGGCGTATTGTGCTGGTGCGCCCGGCAGTGGAAGCCGGCGAACGACTGGGTTTTCTGCCCGGCGACATGGCGCAGAAGGTCGATCCCTATCTGCGGCCACTGTACGACGCGCTCTATGAAATGCTGGGTTTCGACAAGGTTAATCGGCTGATCGAGCGCCAGGTGATCGAGGTAGCGCCGCTGGCTTTCATGCGCGGCCGCACGCTTAATGAATCCTTCGTGATTCTGGACGAGGCCCAGAACACCACCGTGGAACAGATGAAAATGTTCCTCACCCGCATCGGTTTTGGTTCCACCGCAGTGGTCACCGGGGATGTCACCCAGACCGATCTGCCGCCTTCGGTTACATCGGGCCTGCGTCATGTGGTGCAGGTGCTCAACGGCGTTGAAGGCATTGGTTTTACCTTTTTCAAGAGTCACGATGTGGTGCGTCATCCGCTGGTACAGCGCATTATTGACGCCTACGAAGGGGCCGGTGAACGTCCCGGGGGTGCTGGCTGAATGACTGTGCCCGCGATTGAGGTGGTCTTGCAGTCTGCCAGCAATGTTGACGAAGTACCGGATGCCGACGAATTTGAACGCTGGATTGGCGCGGCGGTGAGCGCTGCCCGGTCCGGTCCGGCCCAGGTCAGCGTGCGGGTGGTGGACGAGGCGGAATCGGCCGGTCTGAATCAGCGGTTTCGTCAGCGCCAGGGGTCGACCAATGTGCTGTCATTCCCTTTTGAAATCCCACCGGGCGCGCAAGACGCAGGGCTTGAGGCCATGCTGGGGGATCTGGTCATCTGTGCCCCGGTGGTGATCCGCGAGGCTGGCGCGCAGGGCAAGCCGGTGCGCGCCCACTGGGCGCACATGGCTGTTCACGGTACCCTGCATTTGATGGGCTATGACCATATTGACCCGGGGCAGGCCAGGGAGATGGAGTCACTGGAGGTGGAAATCATGGCGATGCTGGGATATGCCGACCCCTATCAGGAAAACGATGATGGCTGAACAACGCGAACAATCGGGCGGTAGCAGTGGCCGCGGCTGGCTGGAGAAGCTCGGCCGCAGTCTGGCAGGTGGTCCGCAGGATTATGACGGGCTGGTCGAGTTGCTGCGCGATGCCGAACAGCGCGGGGTGATTGATCAGCATGCCGAAAGCATGCTCGAGGGCGTGCTGCAGGTCACCGAAATGCAGGTGCGCGACATCATGATCCCGCGTGCCCAGATGGTGGTGGTCGAGCGAGGTCAAAGCCTGGAGGAAATTCTCCCCGTGGTAATTGAGTCGGGCTGTTCGCGCTTTCCGGTGATTGGCGAGGACCGCGATGAGGTGGTGGGCATTCTGCTGGCCAAGGACTTGCTGCAATATTATGTCGATGACAGTCGACGCAGCTTTAATATCCGCGAGATTCTGCGGCCACCGGCATTCATCCCCGAAAGCAAGCGGCTTAATGTGCTGCTGCGGGATTTTCGGGCCAGCCGTAATCATATGGCCATGGTGGTGGATGAATACGGCGGGGTTTCCGGTCTGGTGACTATCGAGGATGTGCTGGAGCAAATCGTCGGCGAAATCGACGATGAGCATGATATCGCCGAGGACGACGACATACTGCGATACAGTGATACGCGCTTCATGATCAAGGCGTTGACCGAGATTG
>SLRW01000125.1 GCA_007130745.1 Gammaproteobacteria bacterium | reverse complement strand
CCTGCGGATCCACATCAATACTCCAGCGCACCTTGCGCGCCTGTTTTTGTTCCGCCAGCAGCGGGATCAATCGGCGCAGCAGATTTTGCAGCCCGGCGCGCTCATCGGCCTGTATCAGCAGGCGCGCGCGCCAGCGGCCCTGGCGGCGTTCCATGGCGGCGGGTACGGGGCCGAGCAGATTGACATCGGGCCCGGCCAACGGCAGCGCCAGCTCGCGAGCCAGTTCCAGAAAGGCCATGGGCGCGCTGGCGTCGGCGGCTTCGGCGCGCAGCAAAGCGAGATGAGTGAAGGGCGGCCAGCCTGCTTCGCGACGCTGTTGCAGTTCGGCCTGTGCCCAGGCGTGGTAGCCCTCGCGTAACAGCCGCGTGAGCAGCTCGTGGGCCGGGTGGTGAGTCTGTATGAGCACCTGACCGGCGCGCTCGGCACGACCGGCGCGCCCCGCGACCTGGATAATCATCTGCGCCATGCGTTCACCGGCCCGAAAATCGGCCCCGAACAGGCCGTGGTCGGCATCCAGAATGCCGACCAGGCTGACATCCGGGAAGTGGTGACCCTTGGCCAGCATCTGCGTGCCGATGAGCAAACGGCGGCTGCCGTCACGAATTTCTCCCAGCAGTTGCTCAAGTTGCTGGCGGCGGCTCATGGCATCGCGATCAATGCGGGCGATGCCCACGTCGGGGAAGTATTCTTCCAGCACGGCCTCGATGCGCTCGGTACCCTGGCCGAGCAGATCCAGTGCCGTGCTGTTGCATTGCGGGCATTGCTCCGGGCGCTGGGCTACCGCACCACAATGATGGCAGACCAGCCGCTCACCTCGGTCGCTGCCACGATGAAAGGTCAGTCGGGCATCGCAACGCTGGCAGTGGGAAATCCAGCCACAATCATGACAACGCAGGGTGGGCGCAAAGCCCCGGCGGTTAAGGAACAGCAGTGCCTGGCCGCCGGCCTCAAGGTGTTCGCCAATCGCCTGGCGCAAGCGCGGCGAGATGCCCTCACGCATGGGTGCGCCGCGCACATCAAGGATGCCCATTTCTGGCAGGCTGGCGCCACCCGTGCGCTGTTTGAGCAGGAGGTGTCCGAAACGACCGCAGGCTGCATTGTGCAGGCTTTCCAGCGACGGTGTCGCGGAGCCCAGCAGCACCGGGATATCCAGCTGGCGTGCCCGCCAGATGGCCAGATCCCTTGCCGAGTAGCGAAAACCGTCCTGCTGTTTGAAGGAGATATCGTGTTCCTCATCGACAATGATTAACCCCGGGCTGGCCAGTGGCGTGAGTATTGCCGAGCGGGTGCCGACCACAATGCGGGCTTCGCCGCTGGCCGCACGTAACCAGGCGTCGAGGCGTTCGCGGTCATTCAGCCCCGAGTGCAGCAGGGCCATGGGTGCGTCGAAGCGACGTGACAGTCTTCTCGCCAGTTGCGGCGTCAGGCCAATCTCGGGCACCAGTACCAGGGCCTGTCGACCATCGGCCAGCACCTGTTCAATCAGTCGCAAATAGACTTCTGTCTTGCCGCTGCCGGTGATGCCGTCCAGCAGCCAGGCGCCAAAGGCGCTGCGCGATTCAAGCAGGCGCTCAATAGCCCCGCGTTGTGCGGGGGCGGGTTCCGGTGCGGTTTCAGCTCCGTTATCAGCCTCCGGCAGCGTCAAGGGGACGGGCACGGTTTCAGCCAGGCCTTTATCGCGCAGTTGACGCAGCGCGGCGGCGGTGTCGCCGGGCATTGTGCTCAGTTCAGTAGCGGTCACAGGCTGTCCGGCTTCATGCAGGTGCTGCCACAGCATGGCCTGGCGTGGTGCGCGGGCGAGGGCGTCGGCTGAGAGGTCACGGCCGGCCGGGGTGAGTTGCCAGGCGCCGTGACTAATGTGTGCCGGCTCACCCTGGCGTAGCAAGACAGGCAGAGCCGTTGCCATGACCTCGCCCGGAGGGTGATGGTAATAGGTTGCAGCCCAACGCAGCATGGCTATGACATCCGCGGGCAGCACGGGCGTTTGATCCAGCACGACCTGAACCCGACGCAGGCGGTTGCGGGGTATGTCAGTGCTCGCGGCGGGCTCCACGACCACCGCGGTGACTTTGTTGCGGCCGAAGGGCACCCGCACGCGACAGCCGGCAGCAATCCCTTGCGCGCCGTCTGACGGAGGCAGGTAATCAAAATAGCGCAGCAGGGGTGCCGGCACTGCGACACGAATCACGGTTTCCGATGGCATCCGGATACTCTACCACTGCTCCGGGGATGGTGGATGGGGGATGTTATCGAGGGGTTAACAGGAGGGTAAAGCGGGTGGCCCCGGGGCCTGCCGGGAACTTTTACGAAACGGGCATTTTATTATCCACAGAAGCTGTGGATAACGTTGTGGATCAAATGCGGACAAGGACTCTAAATGCCTGTCACTACTGGCTTTGTGTTAGATCGGCCACAAATTGACCATAGGCAAAAAATACAATTAATACAATAAGTTACAACGTTGTTATGTGGTTCGACTTGAGGAAGTTGAGGTATCTCGGCTTTTGTTGATCCAGTGCGCCATTGTTGTGCATAACCACAGCTTGTAACGCACGCTAAAGTGTCCTTGTCAAGACATATTCCGGGTTGATTTTTATCGACAGAAACAAAACGGCCGGGGCAGTATCTGCCCCGGCCGTGAAGTGCCGAAAATTCCAGATTGCAAAGGCGTTTAATATTCCTTCACGGTCTGGAGCAGCTTGTTGGCGACTTCCTGTCCGTCGCCGTAAAGCATCTGCGTGTTGTCCAGCGTGAACAGGGCGTTCTGTATACCGGAGAAGCCGGTGCCCTGGCCGCGCTTGACGACGATCACATTTTTCGCCTTGTCGGCATTGAGAATCGGCATGCCGTAGATTGGGCTGTCCGGGTTGGTACGCGCGACCGGATTGACCACGTCGTTGGCGCCGATCACCAGCGAGACGTCGGCTTTTTCGAACTCGCTGTTGATCTCGTCGAGGTCGTAAATGTGATCGTAGGGCACGCCCGCTTCGGCCAGCAGCACATTCATATGCCCCGGCATACGGCCCGCCACCGGATGAATGGCAAATTTCACGTCCACGCCTTTCTCGATCAGCATTTTGCACAGTTCCCAGACCTTGTGTTGCGCCTGGGCCACGGCCATGCCGTAACCGGGCACCACGATGACCTTCTCGGCATAGGCCATCATCACGCCGGCGTCGGAGGCCTGGATTTCCTTCATGGTGCCGCCTTCCTCGCCGG
>SLRW01000114.1 GCA_007130745.1 Gammaproteobacteria bacterium | reverse complement strand
TAATGGCCTCCTTTGAACTTGCCGGTTCTAAGAGAGGCCATTTTTACATCGCACGACGGAACGGCAGAGCCCGCTCGAGTCGCACCGCCAAAGGCGGTGGGTTACCTTGGGGACGACTTAATTTTCCATAAATGCCGTCAACACCGACCGCACTCGCGCCATACCCTCTTCCAGGGTGGCTTCTATACTGTCGTGGATGGACTCACCCGGCTGAGCTCGCCCGGCGGCGTGATTCACCGACAGGGCCAAACAGGCGTAGTCCAGCCCCCGCTCGCGCGCCAGTGCCGCCTCCGGCATGCCCGTCATGCCTACCATGGTGCAGCCATCGCGTTCCAGGCGGTCCACCTCAGCCGCTGTTTCCAGCCGCGGACCCTGGGTCGCGCCATAAACACCGCCCTCAACCAGCTTCACGCCCGCCTCGTCGGCGGCCTTGAGCAGTTGCTGACGCAGCGCATCGCTGTAGGGTCGGGTGAAATCGATATGAATGACATCACCGGGACGTGAAAAACTCTGTTCACGCCCCCAGGTGTAGTCGATGATCTGCTCCGGCAAGGCCAGCGCTCCGGGAGGCAATCGCGGATCAATGCCGCCGACCGCGGCCACGGCGACAATCTCCTGCACACCGGCCTGATAAAGGGCTTCTATATTGGCGCGATAATTGATCTCGTGCGGCGCCAGCCGGTGCTGATCACCGTGACGCGGCAGAAACACCACCGGTCGGTCATGGTAGTACCCGAATTCCAGCGGCGCCGAAGGTTTGCCCCAGGGGGTAGAGACCGGTTCCTGGCGCTCATGCACCAGCCCTTCCAGCTGCCCCAGTCCGGTACCGCCAATCACTGCCAGCATGATGCTCAGCCCTCCTGCCGATGGTCGTCGCACACGGCCCGAATACCAGGAACATTACGCAAGTAATCCTGATAATCCATACCCGAACCAAAAACATAGACATCCGGCACTTCGAGCCCAACATAATCGGCGCTGATTCCGGTGTGATTACGATCATGGCGCTTCTCGGCCAGCACCGCGACCCGCACCGAGGCCGCCCCCTGCTCGCGGCACCAGCCCAACAAGGCGGCCAGCGTCAGTCCTTCATCCAGAATGTCATCCACCAGCAACACATGCCGGCCTTGCAGCGGGTGGCTGGGGTAACTTCGCCACTGCAATTCACCGCCGCGGGTATCGCCCCGGTAGCGAGTCGCATGCACGCAATCAATCTGCAAGGGGAAATCCAGTTTCGGCAACAGCATGGCGGTGGGTACCAGCGCGCCCACAAGCACGCTGAGAAGCAGTGGATTGTGGGCCGACATATCCGCGTGGATGGCAACAGCCATTCGGGTAATAGCGGCTTCCACGACAGTGGGACTGTGGATCTCGCGCGAACGGTGCCAAACCTCAAGAACATGGGCCGGCAGTTGGTCTACAGACACCGGAGCAACATCACTCACGAACCGGCCTCCATTGCTTCAAGCGCCTCTCTGGCGTGCTGCAAGCGTCGGGGGTCCGGCCGGAAAGTTTGTCCCTGCATGGCCGCCAGACGCTCGCCTGAAGCCTTGTCAGGCGGCCCGGGACGCCAGTTGTCCAGCAGCGAGATCACGGCTTCGTGGTTATTGCACACCGGCAGCATGTCACAGCCGGCTTCAAGTGCAGCAGAGGCGCGCGCTTGTATATCTCCGATCACCTCGGCCCCTGCCATACACAAATCATCACAGAAAACCGCGCCTTCAAATCCAAGCTCACCTCGCAGCAGCTCATCCAGCCAGCGCCTGGAAAAGGATGCCGGCAGGCTGTCCACCCTGGAATAGACCACATGCGCCGCCATCACCGCCGGCAGACCCTGCTCAATCAACTGCACAAAGGGTCGCAAGTCACTGGCGCTAATTTGCTCAAGCGAGCGAGGGTCTTCCGGCAGCATGAGGTGGGAATCCCCGCGCACACTGCCGTGGCCCGGGAAATGCTTGCCCGTGGCGGCCATACCAGCCTGTTGCATGCCGGCAATCCAGGCAGCGGCCAGCTTACCGACCACATCAGGCTCAGGGGCAAAGGCCCGATCGCCAATGACTTCATCGTTGGCCGCGCCCAGATCCAGCACCGGGGCAAAACTGATATCCACATCAACGGACCGCAATTCAGCCGCCATCAGCCAGCCCAGTTCGCGCGCCAGCGCCATGGCCTGTTCAGGCGCCCGCGTATGCAGCTCACCCAACCGTGCCAGCACCGGCAGACGCGTAAAGCCATCACGCAGGCGCTGCACCCGCCCGCCTTCCTGATCCACCGCCACCAACAACTCCGGACCATAATGCCGGATTTGAGCAACCAGGGCCGCCACCTGCGCCGGCGGTCCGGCATTGCGATCAAACAGGATCACCCCGCCCACCAACGGATGCTGCAGCAGCTCGGTCTCCTCCGGCGTCAGCTCAGTACCGGCCAGATCAATCATCAGCGGCCCCATCACCGTGTCTGACTTCATGTCGGCAGCTCCTGTTCACTGACAAGCACCGGGGTGCCCGGGCTGACCTGATCAAACAACGCAATCACGTCCGCATTGCGCATGCGTATACAACCATGCGAACGCGGCTCGCCCATGGGCTCACTGTCCGGGCAACCATGGATATAAATAAAGCGCCGCTGGCTGTCTACCCGCCCCAGGCGGTTGAATCCCGGCTCTTCGCCACACAGCCAGAGGATACGGGTGAGTATCCAGTCCCGCTCCGGGTGTTTGCGCCCCAGCACTGCATTATAGATTTCCCCGGTGGGCCGCCGGCCCACAAATACCGTCCCGGCCTCGCAGCCGTTACCGATCATGGCGCGAACACGATGGCGTCCGCGCGGCGTGCCGCCGCTACCTTCACGCTCACCGGGGCCAGCCACTGCGGTGGACACCGGCCAGCGGCCCTGACAGCGATCGCCTTGCCAGAGCGCCAGTTGCTGGCTGGCCAGGCTGACTTCAATCCGGCTGTGCGGCGGGATGCGTGTCATTTGCCCGTATCCTGCTCGAACAGCGCCATGGACTCTACATGCGCTGTGTGCGGGAACATATCGAGCACGCCCAGTTCGCGCAATGCATAACCCTGCTCGTGCACCAGCAGTCCGGCATCGCGGGCCAGCGTGGCCGGATGGCAGGACACATACAGCAGCCGCGGATAACCCATGGCCGCCAGCGCCGGCAGCACTTCCCGGGCGCCGCTGCGCGGCGGATCAATCAGCACGGCATCAAAGCGCTCACGCAGCCATGCGGCACGTTCCAGTGCAACACCATCATGCAGATCGGCAACCACAAAACGCGCATTGCCAATCCCGTTGGCTTCGGCATTGGCCCGCGCCCGGTTGACCAGCGCCTGGTCCCCCTCGACCCCCAACACCTCGCCAGCCTGACGAGCCAGCGGCAGACTGAAATTACCCAACCCGCAGAACAGGTCCAGCACCCGCTCGTCGTGCTTAGGCGCCAGACGTTGCAGTGCCTGTGAAACAAGCGCCCGGTTCAGCGCATGATTGATCTGGGTAAAATCCATCGGCCCGAAATCCAGCCTGAGGTGGAATTCCGGCAAACTGTAATAAAGCGACTCAGCGGTTTCCGTCAGCGGGTAGACACTGTCGGGGCCACCCGGTTGCAGATGAACCTCGATGCCATGGCGGGCGGCAAAAGCCTTGAGTTGTTGTTCATCATCCGCAGCCGGCGGATCCAGCACCCGGAATACCAACACCACCAGCGTATCGCCCACAGCCACTTCTATCTGCGGGATGCGATTACGTATGGACAGGCCGCCAATCAGCTCCGAGAGCGGGGCCAGCAGCTCGCCCACCGAAGGGTGCAGAATTTCACAGCGCGTCATGTCGGCCACATAAGGCGACTGGCGTTCACGAAACCCCACCAGCACCCGGCCCTTGCCACGTACATTGCGCACGGCGAGGCGTGCTTTGTGTCTGTAGCCCCAGTGCGGCCCCGTCACCGGCGCCAACACACGAGCCGGCTCCACCCTGCCGATACGCCGCAGGTTTTCCAGCACCATCGCCTGCTTGGCCTCCATCTGACGTTCCGGGGCCATATGTTGCAGGCTGCAACCACCACAAACGTCATAGAAGGCACACTTCGGCATCACCCGCTCAGGCGCGGCCGCCAGCACCTCCAGGGTGATCCCTTCATCAAGATCACGTCGCCGGCGGGTGATACGCGCACGTACCCGCTCTCCCGGCAGCGCCCCGTGAACAAATACAGCCTTGCCGTCTACACGGGCCACGCCCCGCCCGTCATGGGCGAGGTTTTCAATGCTCAGTTCAACGGGCTCAGGCGGGAGGCGCTTGCGCCGCGACATCAAGCAGCTCCCCAGGCATCGGCAAAGGCCTGGATATGCGGCCTTTGATCCGCCGCCAGGGTCTCTTTGACCAGCGTGATTTCACGCTCATAACCCTCGCCGGTCAGATGCCCGCGCATCAGCTCGAAACGCAGATACACCAGCCAGGTATTGAGCACATCGGTCTCGCAGTAGTCACGGATCGCGCCCAGCTTGCCTTCGCGGTAGTGGTCCCAGACATGCGCGCCGCTCATACCCATTTTTCCCGGCAGGCCCAGCAGTACGGCGATTTCATCCAGCCGCGCATAGGCGCGATTGTTAAAACCGGCCAGCACATCCATCAGGTCGGTGTGCCGCCAGTGAAAACGGCTGAGGTAATTGTTGAAGCGAAAGCTGTGCTCCTCCTCACCCGTCTCCCAGTATCGGGGCGCCGAAACCCCGTGCAGCAGGGCACGATAATTGAGTACCGGCAAATCAAAACCACTGCCATTCCACGACACCAGTACCGGCGCAAAGCGATCAATGCCATCAAAGAACCGCGTGATCAGTTCCTGCTCGGGAGAATCTTCTTCACCCAGCGACCAGACCTTGAGCGAGTCGCCGCGGCGCAGACAGGCGGAAATGGCCACCACACGATGCAGGTGCAGAGGCAGGAATTCACTGCCACCGGTACGCTGGCGGCGCTGGTGAAACATGATCCGGGCCACGTCCTCGTCGTCCAGATCAGGCACTTCATACAGCCGCCGGCCACTAGCTACATCGGGCACGGTTTCAATATCAAAGGTAAAGACGTTCATCCGCATTCATCCTGTGGCGGGAAAAACTGGCCGGGTCGCTTCTGACAACACCCTGACAATCAATCGGCCGGGAACACGCCCGTGGATAGATAACGATCCCCCCGATCGCATACGATGCTCACGATCACCGCGTTCTCAAGCTCGGCTGACAAACGCAACGCCGCAGCCATACAGCCCCCGGAAGAAACCCCGGCGAATATACCTTCCTCGGCCGCCAGCCGCCGGGTCATCACCTCGGCATCTTCCTGGCTCACATCCATGGTGCGGTCCACCCGCTGTTGCTCAAATATGCGGGGCAAATAAGCCTCGGGCCAGCGGCGTATGCCCGGGATACTGGCGCCGTCAGCAGGCTGCACCCCCACGACCTGGATCGCCGGATTGCGTTCCTTAAGATAGCGTGACACCCCCATGATGGTGCCGGTGGTACCCATGGAGCTGACAAAGTGAGTTATCCGCCCGCTGGTATCACGCCATATTTCCGGGCCCGTACCCTCATAATGAGCCAGCGGATTATCCGCATTGGCAAACTGGTTCAGCTGACGCCCGCGACCTTCCTGCTCGAGCTTTTCAGCCAGATCACGCGCGCCTTCCATGCCCTCATCGCCACTGACGAGTATGATTTCGGCGCCAAAGGCTTTCATTGTCGCCACGCGCTCGCTGCTGGCCGTTTGCGGCATGATCAGCGTCATCCGGTAGCCGCGCATCGCCGCCACCATGGCCAGGGCAATGCCTGTGTTCCCGCTGGTGGCCTCGATCAGGGTATCTCCAGGGCGGATATCACCCCGTTTTTCAGCCTGACGTATCATACTCAGGGCCGGGCGATCCTTGACCGAACCCGCCGGGTTATTGCCCTCCAGCTTGGCCAGAACAATATTCGAGCCCTGCCCGGGCAGGCGTTGCAAACGCACCAGCGGCGTATTACCAACAAAGTCTTCCAGGGTGGCGTCATTCATGCGCGCAGTTTAACGCCTAAGGAGATGCGCTGCACCATGCCGGGCGCAGGCGCTGCCGGGCATTTGTATGTCAGCGGGGAAGCAAGGAAAATAAACCCCTTGATGGGGAGGTTGTCCGGGGGCAAGGTGTTTGATCGCTGGGACATTCGCAATCGCATCCTGCTGCTGGCGGCATTATCGCCGGCGCTAGTCGCTATTGTTGCCGGTGGCTATCTCGTAAACCACCGTATCCAGCATATTGACCAGACCTGGCACAGCCTTGGTCAGGGTCTGGCCGAACAGCTGGCGCCCGCCAGTGAATACGGCATCGCCAGCCTGGATGAGGGCATGCTCTCACATCTGGCCAGAGCCGCGCTGGGCAACCCTGAAGTCCGCGAAGTAGTTATTCGCAACGCCCGCGGTGAAATTCTGGCCCAGGCTGGCCGCGAAGCGCCCTCGCCCGCCACTCTGCCCTGGCTCCAGGGCATGCTGGTGCAACACACCAGGATGGAAAACAGCCGCTTCGTGGCGGCCGTCGGCATGACCACACCAGTGCAAATGGCCACCATGCAGGCTGGCCGCGTGGGCCAGATCGAGCTAAGCATGTCACCGGCGGCCATGCGGGCGGAACAATTGCGTGTGGGCCTGACCGGCGGTCTGTTGTTGCTGCTGGCGTTGCTGGCCAGCATTCTTCTGGGGCTGCGTGTTGCCCGGGGCATCAGTGAGCCGGTACTGCGACTTGCGGCGACAGCACGTGCCCTGCGCGAAGGGCAACTTTCACGGCGGGTGCCCGAACATTCCGGGGGCGAGCTGGGCTCTCTGGAACGTGACATCAACGCCATGGCCGATGCCATGCAGACCGGGCGACGCAACTTGCGCAGCCAGGTAGACCAGGCCACATCGGATCTGCGCACCACACTTGAAGAACTTGAAATCAAGCATGCTGAACTGGATATTGCCCGCCGCCGGGCTGTAGAAGCCAACCGGGGCAAATCCGGTTTTATCGCCCGCATGAGTCACGAGATCCGCACCCCGGTCAATGGCATTGTCGGTTTCAGCCGGCTACTCGAACAAACACCAATGAACGCCGAACAAAGCCAGTACACCCGTATTATCCGCAGTTCAGCCGACAGCCTGCTGCATATTATCAACGACATCCTCGACTTCTCCCGGGTCGAGGCCGACCGCATCGTTCTGGACAATCGCCCCTTCAACCTGCATTCACTGATCGAGGAATGCCTGGCCATGCTGGCGCCACAGGCATGGGAAAAGCAGCTGCAACTCACCCACATGATCTATACCGACGTGCCGGAACACCTCCAGGGCGACCCGGTGCGCCTGCGCCAGATACTCACCAACCTGCTCGCCAATGCCATCAAGTTCACCTCCAGCGGCCAGATCAGCGTGCGGATCATGGCCGAAGCCGAAACAGCCGACACGGTCGACCTTGCCATCAGCGTGACCGACACCGGTGCCGGCATAGCGCCTGCTGATCGCAAGCGCATCTTCGGCGCTTTCACCCAGGCCGATGACTCCATTACCCGTAAATACGGTGGCACCGGCCTGGGGCTGTTTATCTGCGAGCGCCTGGTGCGCGCCATGGAGGGCCAGATCGGTTTTGACAGCCAGCCGGGCGAAGGCTCGCGTTTCTGGTTCGGCGTGTCACTGGCGAAGGCGGCTGCCGCCGCTCCGGCATTGCCTGACTTGCAGGGCTTGCAAGTGGGACTGTATGCACCTTCGCGCCTGGCCAGACTGGCGCGGCAAAATGCCCTGCAAGCACTCGGCGCCAGGGTCCATGCCGGCGCCAGCCCGGACGCGCTTGCCCGGCGGCATGACCATGACATCTGCGTGGTAGAGCTGACCGTCGCTGACAGCCACCGGCAGACGACCCGACATGCACTACAACGCTTGCGCGCTGTGTCGCCCGTGCTGGTGCTGGTGCACAGCGTCGATCAGCATGTGCATCAATTGCTGTGTGATTCAGGCGCCAGTCAGTGCCTGCCCGCCCTGGCGCCACGCGAACAGTGGCTTGGTTGTCTACAACTGCTGTTGAGGGCAACACCCGAGCAAGCGGCCATTGTCGATAACAGCCCGCTTGTAACGGAAGCACAGACCGCGTTGTCCGGAATGCACATACTCATCGTCGACGACAACGCCATCAACCGCAACCTGAGTGCATTGATGTTGCAGCGCCACGGCGCCGTCATTGATGAGGCCACAGATGGTCACCGTGCCCTTGCCCTGTGTGCTTTGCAGCAGTACCACTGCATTCTCATGGATATCCACATGCCGGGTCTGGGCGGCGACGAAGCGGCTGCGCAACTACTGGCCCAACAAGCACGGGATGAAACCGTCCCTGTCATCGCCCTGACCGCCGATACCTTTGCCGGCCGGCATGGCGATCTGGATCAATCCGGCATTTGCGAATGCCTGATCAAACCGGTGGATGAAATCACGCTGGTGAACACGGTATTACGCCACTGCGGGCGTGAACCCCTCACGCAATCCTCACCATCGGATACCCCCGGCGCATCGCAGGTTGACCCGGACATGCTCCGCGATGACCTCCGGGAGCAACTTGAAGGGCTGCACAGGGCTTTCAAAAATAACGATCCCGAGCTCGCGCGGCATCATGTTCACCGCCTCCACGGCACGGCGGCGTTTTGTCGCCTGCAAACCCTGCGTGAGGCCGCCGCAGCGCTTGAGACACTATTACGCCACGACGGCCTCTTCAGCCGGCGCGCAGGCGATGCCCTGGCACGCGTGGAGCAGGAACTCGCACACTGTCTTGAGCAACTGCAAGCAATTGACGGTACACTACAAAAACAATAACAAGACAGGGTATCCTGTTTTGGAATAAACAGACTGCCGAAAACAGGCCACAGCCGCTGGACAAATGAGTCGCCATGCCAGCAAAAATTGCCAATCATGCCGTACCAGGCCGAGTCAGTTTCTGGCTGCTGGTCCTGTTGCTGGTTGTCACCAGTCCGGCGCTGCTGGCCACACCGGTTCTGGAACTTGATCAGGACAGCGGCAAAACACCGCTGGTCGGCCAGATGGAAATGCTCGACGTGTCCGGCAACGGCATGTCGCTGGCTGAAGTTCAGGCAGGCTTGCATAGCTGGTCGCTGGTGAATGACCGGCGCATCAGCATGGGCCTGGGTCATTTCGACCTCTGGTTCCGCTTCCGGGCCCACAATGCGAGCGGGGAATCCCTGCGACAGTTGCTCGAGATCGCCTACGCCACTATTGATTACGCAGATATTTATGTGCTGGATATTGAGGGCAACCTGATCAGATCACACAGCATGGGAGACCGGCTGCCCTTCCGTGAACGCCCCATCGAACATCACTATTTCATCACCCCGCTGGAATGGCCTGCCGGCGCCACCCGCGATATTTACATCCATGCCCGCACTACCGGCGCCATGGAGCTGCCGCTGATGTTGTGGAGCGAGAACGCCTTTATCCGCCACGACCAGAACCGGCAGATGCTCGCCGGGCTGTATTTCGGCGCCATGCTGATGATCCTCATCTACAACGTTGTGATGTTCTTCGGTGTGCGCGAGCGCAGCTTTCTTTACTACGTGGGGCTGGTGCTGTGCCTGCCGCTGTTCGTGGCTTCACTTGAAGGCTATGCCTTCCAGTATTTCTGGCCGGAGGCCACCGCCTGGAATCAACGCAGTATCGGTGTATTTCTTACCCTCACCATCACTTTCGGCTTGTTATTCAGCTATGACTTCCTGCGCCTGGGTACCGCCAACATCGGCAATCTGGTACGCACGGGTACCCGGCTGGCAGGTGGGTTGCCGATCATCATGGCGGCCACGGTATTGTTTGCCGATTACCTGACCATGCTCACCACCGTTATTGTCGGCGCGGTGATTGCCTGTTCCATCCCGCTGTTGCTGAGTATCTACGGTCTGCGCACGCTGGGCGCCGCCTTCCGCTATTATCTGATGGCCTGGGCTGCCCTGTTGATGGGCGGCATCGCCTTTGCCGGCAACCGCTCCGCGCTGCTACCACAGAACATCATTACCGAAAATGCCGTGCAGCTGGGTTCCACCCTGCTGGTGATCATGTTGTCTATCGCCATGGCGGCCCGACTCAACCAGCAACGTCGCAGCATGTACGAGGCACAACTCGCCGCCCTGGAGCACGAACGCGAGGCCCGACAGGCCCGCGATGACGCCCTGCAAATCGAGCTCAAGGCCAAACAGGAACTGGAAGCCAAGGTAGATGAACGCACCCGGGAACTGAAAGAAGCCAATACCGCCCTGCAGGAACTAAGTAGCCGCGACGCGCTGACCGGGCTGCATAACCGGCGCCATTTCGATGAACAGCTGGTTCGCGAATATGTGCGTGGTTATCGCCACCAGCAATCGGTCGCCCTGATTTTCGCCGATATCGACCGATTCAAGGAATTCAACGACGAACACGGACACCTGGTCGGCGATGACTGTCTGCGTGCGGTCGCTGATTTGATGAGTGAATGCATCACTCGCGGCGGTGACCTGCTGGCGCGCTACGGCGGCGAGGAATTCTGCATCCTGCTCCCGGGCACCGACCTCGAGGGCGCCCGGGCAGTAGCCGAACGGGTGCGTGAGCGCATCGCCGACACCGAATACATGGTGGCCGGCACACCGGTGCCGCTGACCATCAGCCTGGGAGTCACCGCCATGGTGCCGGCCACCAGCGAGGATGCGCAAAATCTGGTCAAACAGGCCGACCAAGCCCTGTATGAAGCCAAGCGCCAGGGTCGCAACCGGGTCATCACCTTTGAACAACCCGCCGAAACCTGATCCATAACTTCTGCGTCGTAATAAAGCCTCGCTGCTCGGCTGGTGACCCTGATGTTCATCGCCCTTATCGGCGAGCTACTCACTGGCAATATCCGGCCGCGTGACTAGCTTGTACTTCGGGGGTTTTTGTTAGTATTTCGATATATCAGGTTATTCCAGGGGAGTATCGCATGAGCCAGCCAATCGCAGTCATCACCGGTGCCACCAGCGGCATCGGCGAAATCGGCGCCCGCGCCGTCGCCGCAGCCGGCTACGAACTGTTACTGCTGTGCCGCAGCCCGGACAAGGGCGAAGCCACCCGGGAGCGCATTCAGACCGAAGTACACGACGCCGCCATCCGGATCATTGAATGCCCCATGGACAGCCTCGCCGCGGTGCGTGACTGTGCCGTGCAACTCGCCCGTGACTATCCGCGAATCGACCTGCTGATCAACAACGCCGGTACCGCCGAGATGCAATACAGTCGCACCGTGGACGGCATTGAACGCAGCTTTGCCGTCAACCATCTGGCGCATTTCGTGCTCACCTGGCACCTGCTGCCGTCACTAAAGGCAGCCGGCGACGCAGACGGAGCGCGCATCGTGCACACCGCCTCCGAGGCCCATTACGTGGCCAACAAGGACTTTCTAGACGACATCAACTGGGAAAAAGGCCGGTATTTTGTCTTCAGGGCCTACAGCAACAGCAAACTGGCCAATGTACTTTTTTCACAAAAACTCGCGCGCGAGCTTGAAGGCAGCGGCTTGGTCTCCAACTGCTTCCACCCGGGGCGCGTGGCCACCAACATCTGGCCCGAGCGGCGCTGGTATGAAAAGCTCGTCATTGGTCTGCTCAAGAAGTTCTATCTCATCAGCCCGGAACAAGGCGCCCGACCCCTGATCCACCTCGCCCTGGACCCGGACATGGGCCGGCGCAACGGGGTGTTTTACTTCGAGATGCAGGAAAAAGACATCAAGTCGTTTGCCAAAGACCCGGCCCTGCAGGATGCGTTATGGAACAAGTCGCTGGAACTGGCCGCGGATTATCTCGACTGACGGGCAAATCCTGAGGCATCACGGTTTACCTCACGCTAAGGCGCAAAGCCGCCAGGAAAAAGCTAAACATGAAGCGCATGAAGAATACAATAAATAATAATAATCAATAATATAAAGTTATTTATTAAAGTTATTTATAACTTATGTGTCGAGTCAATCATTAACCATTTATCGGCGCATGGCGACATTTCATGCCATGACGATACGCCGTGCCTTGCCGCACCAGGCAGGCGTCCGGCAGAATACATATCACGGGTACGGGCGTGGCGCCCCCGTATGTAAGGCAAGCGCCTGACCTGCGCACGGGGTGATCCGGAACATCTCAAGGAAACGCTGACCTATTCGTCACGCCTCAGGCTTTGCCAGCGAGCCAGCATCAAGGCGCGGCTTTGAAAGCATATCGAGATACGGTGAAAAGACGCAACGCAGAGGCTGGCTTGCTGGCAAAGCCCCGAAGGGCGAGCCCTGTAGCGCCCATCTGCGGCGTTGCTGTGCTTGCAAAGGCAACCAGCCTTCGGCTTCGCACAGCGCCTTGCAGCTGGACGCTACAGGGCCCGCTGAGACGTGAC
>SLRW01000137.1 GCA_007130745.1 Gammaproteobacteria bacterium | reverse complement strand
GATAACGACCAGGTCATCTTCGGCAGCGATGACGGCATAGTACGCACCGTTCGTCAGCGCGACGGCGGCCTGCGCTGGCAACTGGATATCGGCAGCCCGGTCAGCACCACCCCGGTTGCAGCCGGACGCTTGCTGTATGTCACTACCAGCAACGGGCAGGTCATCGCACTACGCTGAAGCCGCCGCTACGAGCTGACACCCTTGCTCCAGACAATCGCCGATGACAGCCATCTTTCAACCACGAGCCAAAGCATCGGAGTTCATTACATGCCTGATTCACCGCGATGCCGCATACTTGTGCGTACCGCAATTGACTGGAACGCGATGACGCCGGAGGGGTTCCGCTCGCAAACTGACCCCATGGCGCCACAACTGTTTATCCATGGCGCCGTAAAGCATGATCTACCGACCTTGTTTGAACAGACTTTCGGCGTGAATTTCTTTCGCTACAGGGCAGAGCTCCAGAAAATATCGGAACAAAGCATAAGGTCAGTAGAAAATGCTGAAATAACGAAAGGTTTTAACGGCTTCGAATCCTGGTTTGAGAACGATCAGGATGAATTCATTTTCCCGATCGATGACGACGATCTGTTTGCTCCACACCTGGCGCAGGCAATCGGTGCAGTCGGACCTGAAACCGTCTTGATCGTCTGGGACCACATCATGGCCGGCTTTGTTGACTTCAAGCCATCAGTCTCAATAAAAAAACTGGATCATCCGGTTTTGTTCAGCAACAACTGGGGCGTGCGCAAATCCTTTTTACGTGAACAATTCACGGCTGAAGAAGCCAAATGGTTCCTCGCCCGTCATCGTCATGCCCATGAAGAATGCGTGCGAATTTTCAACATCCCCTATGACCACATGCCTGATGGCCCCCTCAAGAAATTCGTGCCGCTGGCTCATCCGGCAATACAGGTGGAGCGCACATGTTACGGAGCCGACTATATGCACCCCGGCTCACTGCATTTCTTCTCAATGCTCACGCAAAATGGAAATGGATCCCCCGGCGAGAACTTGCAGGCATTCAACCAGGAGGCCGCTCTGCCCTGTCCTGAGTACATACAATGGGCCGCCCCCTACTTTGAAGCATACTCTTCAGCCATACAGAGACTCCGCGAACATCCCGGCAGCCAATGAATTCACCCTCATCGCCAAATGAAATCGTTTTTTACCCGCAACCCGGAGACTGCTGACCGTGCCTGAAAACACAAACCAGCCGGTCAGGCCTGAGCTGTTTACTACGGTTATTGCCCGTGGCGGAAGCGCTACCCGAGCCATCGCAGACTCGCTGAAACGCAGTGGCATTAATATGGGCAAAACCAACGTATTCGGGGATAAACCCCCCTACCAGATTATTTACGATCTGGCTCGCCTGATGTGTACCGACTACATGCGCGTGAGAGGAGAAGAGTTCGACTTTACCGCGGCCCTTGAAAACCCTGTCCCGGATGTTGCCCGCCACGGAATCGAAACATACCTGTCGGATATTGCACTGGTTTCTGGCCCTCGCGGCTGGAAGCTGCCGGAAACCGTTCTCATTTTTCCGTGGCTGGTCAGGTTGTATCCCGATCTCTGGTACATCTACTGGACACGGGGAGTCTGGGATCTGCGCAATCACAAAAGTGATATGTTGCTGGTGGAGTGGGGTGTTCTGCCCGAAACCCGGGATTTGATGCGGCTGGCCGCACTAAGCTGGAAGCTGCAGTATGACATTGTTGCCCAGACGCCCAGGCCGGCGCGATGGCTGCATGTCCGCATGGAAGATTATGTGCTGGATCATAACCGCACCCGCGCACGACTGGAACAGTTTCTGGGAATGTCGCTCGACATGACCCCTCCCCGGCCCGAAACGGTAAAAAAATCCACACCGCTTGATTATGAATTTACACTGGCGCCGATGCGCGAACTTGGATACGACGTATAAGCCTGCCCGGCCCATAGCGCATACTGACCGGGACAGCTCAGGTAACGCTGATTAATCCTCCATTCCCGAGCTCATGGCAGCGCAAGCAGCGCCTTCAACATTGTTCAGACCATTGGATCATTCTGATCGTGCGCACGGCACCATTGAAGAATACCTTTTTCGCTCACATCAGAACCCGGGTTGTTTACAGGATCATCCAGCACTTCCAGGGCCATCTGTTTGCCCAGCTCTACGCCCCACTGATCAAAGGAATTAAGATTCCATATCCAGCCCTGAACAAAGACCTTGTGCTCATAGAGCGCAATCAGGGCGCCCAGAGTGTGGGGATCAAGACGCTCCAGCATCAGGGTATTGCTGGGACGATTGCCGGGGAATACCAGGTGCGGCAGCAATCGCTTCACCTCGGCATCAGGCTTGCCCTGTGATTCCAGCATGGCCCTGGCCTCGGTTTCGGTACGACCGCGCATCAGTGCGCGCGGCTGGGCCAGCAAATTGGCCAGCAGGATACGATGATGATGCTCCAGCCCGTGCTCGGGCCGCGCACAGGCCACAAAATCCGCCGGTACCCACCGGGTGCCCTGGTGCAGCCACTGGAAAAAGGCGTGTTGCCCGCTAGTACCTTCGCCACCCCAGACCAGCGGCCCGGTCTCTACCGTCACGGCTCGACCGTCCCGGTCCACGCGCTTGCCGTTACTCTCCATGTCGAGCTGCTGGAGATGCACTGGTAGCAGGGCCAGCCGGCGATCATAGGGCAGCACCGCATGGCTGTGGCAACCGAAGAAATTCACATACCAGACCCCCAGCAGACCCAGTATCAGGGGCATATTGGCCTCAGCCGGCGCCGTCATGAAGTGTTCATCCATGGCTGCCGCGCCTTCCAGCAACTGCCTGAAAGCCGGCATGCCCATCGCGATCGCAATCGGCAGCCCCACTGCCGACCACAGCGAGTAACGCCCACCCACCCAGTCCCACAACGGCAGGCGGTTACTTTCGGGAATACCAAAGCGGGCAACCTTGTCACGATTGGCAGACACCGCCAGAAAATGCTGAGCCAATGCCGACTCTCTTGCCACTCCCGCTTCCACAAGCCACTGCAGGGCGCTCTCGGCATTGGTCATGGTTTCCAGCGTACCGAAGCTCTTGGAGTTGACGATAAAGAGCGTGGTTGCCGGCGTTAACACATCCAGCTTGCGCGCCAGATCCGCGCCATCCACATTGGCCACGAAATGCACTCGCGGGCGCGGCGCGCCGAGCTCCGCCAGCGCCCGGTTAACCATGGCCGGGCCGAGATGCGCTCCGCCGATGCCCAGATTCACCACATCGGT
>SLRW01000138.1 GCA_007130745.1 Gammaproteobacteria bacterium | reverse complement strand
TCACCCACATCCAGTGTCCCTCGCTGGGCCACGTCCGTTCGTTGCCGCTCAGTCCGACATTGCCACTGGTTATGCGCCGGCTCGCCCGAACGGCGGATTGCCTGGTGTTGCACCACCCCTTTCCGCTGGCCGACCTGGGCCGGGCGCTTGGCATACCGGAGCGGACAGCGCTGGTGGTGCACTGGCACAGCGAGATCGTGCGTCAGCGGCTGCTGGGCCGAGCACTGCAGCCGTTGATACAGGGCACCCTGCGCCGTGCCGATCGCATCATTGTGTCGTCCCGTGAGTTGCAAGCGCATTCGCTTTCGCTGGCGGGCTGGGAGCACAAGTGTGAGGTGGTTCCTTTCGGGGTGGACGCGGATAACTGGGTGCCGGATGCCGGTGAACAGGCGCGTGCTGCCGAGATTCGCCGGATACATCCTCCCTTTGTGGCCTTCCTCGGCAGGCTGGTCTATTACAAGGGGCTGGAGGTGTTGATTGATGCGGTAGCGCGCACGCCGGGCATCTGTGTAGCTATCATTGGCGATGGCCCCATGCGGCGCCGACTGGCGCGTCGGGTGCGTGAGCAGGGGCTCAGCGAGCGGGTCTGGATGCGGGGGGCGCTGCCGCGCTCCGAAGTGCGGGCCTGGTTCACCGCCTCGCGTGGCGTGGTGTTGCCTTCCATTTCCCCCAGTGAGACTTTCGGCCTGGTGCAGCTGGAGGCCATGGCGGCCGGCCGCGCCGTGATCAATACGGATATTCATCCTGCTGTCTCAAGGGTAGCCCGGCACGAACAGGAAGGTTTGACCGTGCCGGCGGGCAACGCCGGGGCGCTGGGTCAGGCCATAAACCGCCTGTGTGAAGATGCGGCGCTGGCGCAACAGTTGGGTGAGGCGGGTGCGCGTCGGGTGCGAGAGCATTACAGCAACCGGGCTTTTGCTGCCGCCTGTTACGCCATTTATCGGGAGACGATAGCCGCGCGCCGGGGGCTGGCGACGCAGCCGGATCCCGGACAGGATAAGGACTGACACGGGTGAAGGTGCTGGTCACGGGAGCAAGTGGTTTTGTGGGGCAGGTGTTGGTCCGGCGGCTGCTGGCGGCCGGGCATGAAGTACGCCGGGCTCTGCGTGCCCCGGGGCCGGATTCGACCACGGAAACGGTGGTTGTGGGGTCGTTCAGCGTCGACACGGACTGGCGCCGGGCGCTGGACGGGGTGGATGCGGTGGCGCATCTGGCGGCGCGGGCGCATGTCAGTGGTCCTGATGCGGCGGATGAGGCGGCCTTCATGGCAGTCAATCATGACGCCACGCTGGCGCTGGCTCGGGCCTGCGCGGGCCGGGTGCGGCGTTTCGTGTTCGTCAGCACCATCGGGGTACATGGTGCAATCAGCGATGCGGCCGGCTTCAATGAAGACAGCGCCCTGCGTCCGCATACTCCCTATGCCCGCTCCAAGGTGCGGGCCGAGACCGCGTTGCGTGAACTGGCGCGGGATGATGGTCTGTCACTGGCGATATTGCGTCCGCCGCTGGTTTATGGCCCTGGAGCGCCGGGTAACCTGGCCCGGCTGGTGGCGGCAGTGCGGCGGGGCTGGCCGTTGCCGCTGGCGGCGGTGAATAATGCCCGCAGCTTGATCGGAGTTGAGCATCTGACGGGCATAATTGAAGCTGCCCTGGGCGCTACCATGCTGTCCCGGGAGGTGTTTTGTGTGGCTGACCGTGAACGGCTTTCCACGCCGGATATGGTGCGCGCCATCGCGTCTGGTCTTGATCGTCCGGCACGACTTTTCAGCGTGCCGCCCGGGGTGTTGCAGCTGCTGGGGCGGTTAAGCGGGCGCGCCGCGCAGGTACAACAGCTCACCGGGTCGCTGGTGGTCAATGCCACCGCTGCCCGGGCGGCATTCGGCGATTTACAAGCCCGGCCGTTACGTGAGGGACTAATGGAGATGGCGGTCTGTGGCTGAATGGTTTGCGATAGTGGTTATCAGCCTGGCGCCGGCGCTGGCCGGCGTGGCGCTGGTGCTATGGCTGGCGCCGTCGCTGGGTCTGGTGGATCATCCCAATGAACGCTCCCTGCATCAAAAACCTGTGCCGCGAGGCGGGGGGTTGGGGGTGCTGGGCGGCATTGCCTGCGGCTGGCTGGCGGCCGCGCTGACGGGATATGAGTTGCCACGGGCAGGCTGGTTGCTTGCCGGGCTGGCGATTCTGGCGCTGGTTTCGCTGCTCGATGATCGCTATGGGCTTGCGCCCGGCTGGCGTTTTGCCAGCCATTTCGTGGCGGCGGTGCTGGTGTTGGCGGCCGGGCTGGGGCTTGCCGTGCTGGCGATGCCCGGGGCGGTGCTGGCGTTGCCGGCATGGCTTGGCGTGCTGCTTACGCTGCTGGGCGTGGGCTGGTGCATCAATCTGTACAACTTCATGGATGGCATGGACGGGTTGGCGGCCGGGATGGCGGTGATTGGCTTTGCCGCGCTGGCGGTTCTGGGACTGCTGTCGGGGGACATGGAGTTTGCCCTGGCGGCACTGGCCGTGAGCGCGGCGGCTGGGGGCTTTCTTTGTTTTAATCTCCCACCCGCGCGGATTTTCCTGGGGGATGTGGGCTCGGTGCCGCTGGGCTTTTTGATGGCGGTGTTTTTGTTATGGCTGGAGGCCGACGGCATTGCCCCACTGTGGCTGGGGCTGCTTATATTCGCGCCTTTTGCGCTGGATGCCACAGTGACCCTGTTACGCCGGTTGTGGCGGCGGGAAGCCGTGTGGCAGGCGCATCGCAGCCATTATTATCAGCGCGCGGCGCTGGCCACGGGGTCGCAGCGCCGGGTATTGCTGATCAGCTATGGTTTGATGATGGGCTGTGCCCTGAGCGCGGTCCTGATTTATCAGGCGCCAGCGGCGGTTCAGTGGTCGGCGCTTGTGTGCTGGGCGCTGGTGTTTGGTTTTTGTGCCTGGCGAATCGATTTTACCTGAATGTAAAAGTGCCCCCGGGACTGTACGCTACGGGCCTGACGGTGGCATGATTACCCCATAACATTATTATACTGGCCGGTCACGATGAGGGTGCCCGGCAACTGCCCCTCGGATTGCGGGCAGGTTCTGGTGAGGGACGGGTTCGATGCTCTACAGGTTGTTGCTCAGATTCCGGCACCGCGGGCTGGTGCTGGCTCATGACCTGGCCATGATCCCCGTGGCCTGGATGGGCGCGCTGTGGCTGCGATTTAATCTAGGGGCTATTCCCGAACCCAATCTCATCGCCTGTTTGCAGGCGCTGCCCGTGATATTCCTG
>SLRW01000028.1 GCA_007130745.1 Gammaproteobacteria bacterium | reverse complement strand
TTGGCTTTCTTTTTAAACACAGCCAATTTTCCTTAGGAACGGGGCACTTGGCCCAAAAACATCTACCAGAACATTAAATACTAGAGGCCACTATAACTCAACCGGTCGTCGGGTCAACCGTAAATTTGTATTTTTTTGGCAAGCGCCATTTTTTGTTGTGCTGAAGGTTGCGCCAGCCCTTTCGGATCAAAGCGCACTTTGCAGGCCCGGCGATCATACGTGAAAACCCCTTGATAGCAGAACCCGGGATGCCGGCAGGGGCCTGTGGAAACTGTCGAAGTGTCACGAACAAACCGGGATATATCCGGTGCTCGTCGTCAGGCGCTGGAGGCTTTATAATTGGCGGCACCGCTCATGTCCAGGTGAATCCCATGGCGTTTTTTCCGCGCATTGTCCGCATCGGAGTTGTTGCTTTTCTTGCCTTAACCGCGCTCGTTATGGTGGCAACGGTTGCTGTTTATCTCTACCTGGCTCCGGGTCTGCCCGATGTCGAGGGTCTGCGTGATGTGGAATACCAGACGCCTTTGAGGGTGATGAGCGCTGAGGGTGAGCTGATCGCCGAATTTGGCACCCAGCGGCGCATGCCGCTGACCTATGACGAGTTCCCCGACTTGCTGGTCCAGGCTTTTCTTGCCGCCGAGGACGACCGTTTCTTTGACCACCCGGGGGTGGATTATCAGGGCTTGTTACGGGCCACCATCAATCTGTTGCAGACCCGTCAGCGTGAGCAGGGCGGCAGCACCATTACCATGCAGGTAGCGCGCAACTTCTTTTTAACCCGCGAGCGAACCTACCGGCGCAAGCTCAACGAAATTTTCCTCGCCCTGCGTATTGAACGCGCGCTTGAGAAAGAGCAGATTCTGGAGCTCTACCTCAACAAGATATTCATGGGCAATCGCGCCTACGGTGTGGCCAGCGCCGCGCAAATCTATTTCGGCAAGCCGCTTGATGAACTGGAGTTGCACGAGATCGCCGTGCTGGCCGGGTTGCCCAAGGGCCCGTCGGTATCGAACCCTGTGGCCAGCCCCGAAGCTGCATTGCAGCGTCGAAATTATGTCCTCGGGCGCATGCGTCACCTGGATTTCATCAGCGAGGAAGAATACCAGCTGGCTCGACAAAAACCGGTGGAGTCTCGTCTGCACCGGCGCGTGGCCGAGCTGGAAGCGCCGCATGCGGCGGAGATGGCGCGCCTGCAGATGATCGAACGCTTTGGTGAGGAGGCCACCTATACTCGCGGCTATACGGTGTATACCGGTCTCGACGGCACGGCCCAGAATGCAGCCCAGGCGGCATTGCGCCGGGGGGTGCTGGCTTATGACAGGCGCCGGGGTTATCGCGGCATCAGTGGTCAGGTGGACAAGCTGCCCGAAGGCCCCGGGGATGAAGAAGCCGAGGATTATCTGGACCGGCTGACGGCCTGGCAGGCAAGCCTGGAAGCGAATTTCGAGGATATGCGGGTGCTTGGGAGCACGCTCTGGCCGGCGGTGGTGCTGGAGGTTGGGCTGGCGCCAGGGGATGAGGTGGCCGAGGCCGAAGATGAAACCGATTATGCGCGTCAGGTCGAAGTCTATATCAGCGGGCACGGCACGGCGGTGATTGACTGGGGCGGTATCGAATGGGCCAGGGAATACATCAGCGAGCGTCAGCGAGGCCCGCAGTTGCAGGGGCCGGAGGATGTGCTGTCCCGGGGTGACCTGGTGTATGTGTCCCGCGAGACGGGTCAGTGGATGCTCGCCCAGGAACCTCTGGTGGACGGTGCGCTGGTAGCACTTGATCCTGTTAATGGCGGTATTGTTGCTCTGGCCGGCGGTTTTGATTTCACACGCAGTCACTTCAACCGCGCCACTTCCGCTCTGCGTCAGTCGGGTTCGGCTTTTAAACCCTTCCTATATAGTGCGGCACTGGATCGCGATTATACCGCGGCGAGTATTGTGCAGGACGCGCCGGTGGTGTTCGAGGATGATGCCCTGGAAAGCACCTGGCGGCCGGAGAATTACAGCGGGCGTTTTTTTGGTCCGACGCGCTTACGTGAAGGGCTGGCGTTGTCGCGCAATCTCGTGTCCATACGTCTGCTGAGAGCGGTGGGCGTGAACTACACCGTGGATTATGTCAATCGTTTCGGCTTTGAGGCCGAGCGCCTGCCGCGGGATCTTTCATTGTCGCTGGGCACTTCGACAGTTACTCCGCTGGAGTTGACCCGCGCCTACGGCGTCTTTGCCAATGGTGGTTATCTGGTCGACCCCTGGCTGATAGACCGGATTGAGGATGCCGATGGGCATGTGGTTTATCAACACTTGCCGGCGATTGCTTGTGATGACTGTCCCATGCCGGTGCCCGGGATGACAGAGACGGATGCCAATGAGACGCTGCTGGAGGCCGAGGAGAGTGATGATGGCCGTCATGCCGGAGAAGAGCTGGAGGAGCATCACGGCCTTGAGGGGGCGCCGGCTGAATTGTTCAGCTTGCAGCCCCGGGCACCACGGGTGCTGGAGCCGCAGACCGCTTATGTGATGGACAGCATGCTGCAGGAGGTGATTCGCAGTGGCACCGGCCGTCGCGTGGCGCAGTTGCGGCGCAATGACCTGGCCGGCAAGACCGGCACCACCAATGATTTTCACGATGCCTGGTTCAGCGGCTACGCCAACAATCTGGTGGCGACTGCCTGGATCGGCTTTGACCAGGCGCGGTCACTGGGACCAGGTGAAGCCGGCTCGGTGGCGGCAGCACCTGTGTGGATCGACTTTATGCGCGTGGCACTGGCGGGCAAGCCGGAGCTGATACGCGAACGTCCCGAGGGGATGGTCAGTGTGCGCATTTCGCCGGATACCGGGCTGCGCGCCCAGGCGGGCGATCCTGATGCTATTTTCGAGATTTTCCCCGCGGACCAGGTGCCGCCGATGTCGGATAATGGTGACAGGGGCCGATCAGACTCCGGTGAGCCAGGGGAAGAACGCCAGCCCGGGAGCTTCGAGGATCTGTTCTGAGCTCCGGGGCCTGTGCAGGCATGACCAGGTGGAGCCCGAGATGAGTAGTGACAGAGCGGCAGGCCGAGCTTCCAGGCAGCGTATCCTGATTGCCCAGACCGCAGCGCGTCTGATGGCCGAGGGCGGGATGCGCGACTACCGACAGGCCAAGCACAAGGCGCTGGAAAGCCTGGGCATCAGCCGTAATACGCCCAATATGCCACGTAATATCGAAGTTGAGCAGGCGCTGGCGGAATACCAGCGGCTGTTCCAGGGCGACAGCCAGCCGCAGGCGTTGAGCCGCCTGCGTGATACCGCCGCTGAGGCCATGGCCGTATTTGCCGATTTCCGGCCGCGCCTGGTGGGGCCGGTGCTCAGTGGCCTTGCTGATACCGCATCAGTAGTGAATCTGCACCTGTTTGCCGAAACACCCGAGCAAGTGGTGCTGTTCCTGCTTGAACGCGATATCCCGCATGAATCCGATCTGCGCCGCTTGCGGGTGAATGAGCGCGACTCGGCCGAGTTCCCGATGTTTCGTTTCATGGCGCGCGATGTGCCCGTAGAGCTGACGGTATTCCCGCTCACCGGCCTGCGTCAGGCGCCCCTGAGTCCCGTCGATGGCCGCCCCATGCAACGCGCGGGTCTTAACGAGGTACAGGAATTGCTTGGGCGTGATTAAGTGATTAGGTGGTTAAGTGGTTACGTCGCGGGAATGAGCGTTGCAGAACTGAAAAGCTGCGACACGCGCCGATACGCTGATGAATGGAGGTCTCACGCCAAGACGCAAAGCCGCAAAGAAAAATAGCCGCGAAATGGACGCGAGATAAACGCGAAATAAAACCGCGAACGGATCAAGGGATGATTGTTGGGGGTGGCTGAAAATGCGGGAGAGGATACCTGGTGGCTTGAGGGATTCAGTTAACTGAGTGGTAACCGGTATTTGGCGCTTCTCGTCATTCCCGCGCAGGCGGGAATCCAGAAGCTCCCCGAAGCCCCTGGGTCCCCGCCTGCGCGGGAACGACGGCATCAAATATCAGCTTATCCCCCGCGCCCTTTTATGCGCTTTATGAACTTCATGGTTCAGGCTTGTATCCGGCTTGACCACATCACAAACCTATCCCGAAAGGCCCCGGGCACATAAAACGCCCGCGCGGATATTTTATTTCGCCTTTATCTCGCGCGAATTTCGCGGCAAATCAATCAAGCGATCGGCGCGCGTGACGCGTTCCCGGTTCTGCAACAGCCCTTCCCGCGACGTAATCACTTAAAACCTAACCACGCTTATTCAGCGGGACATATTTACGTTGGGCCGGCCCGGTGTAGATCTGGCGCGGGCGGCCGATGCGCTGTTCGGGATCGTTGGTCATTTCCTGCCAGTGAGCGACCCAGCCGACAGTACGGGCGATGGCGAACATCACTGTGAACATGTTGGTCTGCAGACCCAGGGCCTTGTAGATGATGCCGGAATAGAAGTCGACGTTGGGGTAGAGCTTCTTTTCCTTGAAGTAGTCGTCATTGAGGGCGCGCTGCTCCAGTTCCAGTGCAAGTTCGAAGAGCGGGTCGTTTTCCTTGCCCATGCGCTTGAGCAGCTTGTGGCACATGCCGCGGATGACGGTGGCGCGCGGGTCGTAGTTCTTGTAGACGCGGTGGCCGAAGCCCATCAGGCGGAAGGGGTCGTTCTTGTCCTTGGCCTTTTCGATGTATTTCGGAATCTGGCTGACGTCGCCGACTTCCTCCAGCATGTTCAGCACGGCCTCGTTGGCACCGCCATGGGCGGGCCCCCAAAGGCAGGCAATGCCGGCGGCCATGGCCGCGTACGGGTTGGTGCCGGAACTGCCCGCAAGACGCACGGTGGAGGTGCTGGCATTCTGCTCGTGGTCGGCATGCAGGATAAACAGCATGTCCAGGGCCTGAGCGGCCACCGGGTCGACCTCGTATTCCTCGCACGGCACCGCGAACAGCATGTGCAGGAAGTTTTCGCAGTAGGCCAGGTCGTTGCGCGGATAAATAAAGGGCTGGCCGATGGAGTGTTTGTAGGCGCAGGCCGCGATGGTCGGCATCTTGGCAATCATGCGGTGGGCAAAAATTTCCTGTGCCCGCGCATCGGTAATATCCAGCGAGTCGTGATAGAAGGCCGACAGCGAGCCCACCACGCCGGTCATCATGGCCATGGGATGGGCGTCGTAATGGAAGCCACGGAAAAAGCTCTTCAGCGCCTCGTGAATCATTGTGTGGTAACGGATGGAGTCAGTGAACTCCTCCAGCTGCGTCTTTTTGGGCAGCTCGCCGTAGAGGCTGAGATAGGCAACTTCAAGGAAGGTGCTGTGCTGGGCCAGCTCTTCAATCGAATAGCCGCGGTACATCAGCAGACCCTGGTCGCCATCAATGAAGGTGATGTCGCTGCGACAGCTGGCGGTAGAAACAAAGCCCGGATCATAGGTGAACAGGCCGTGTTCCCGGTAAAGCGAGCTGATATCGGCGGCATCCGGGCCCGTGGTGCCGGTGCGAACGGGGAGCTCGGCGCTCTTGCCGCTATCCGGGTCGTTGAGTATCAGTTTTTTCTCAGCCATGGGTCTCTCCTGAAATACCTGGACGTTATGCCTGTCCGGCGATGTCCACGGGAACCTGCGGATAATGTTTCGGGTAAGCCGTACGCGCCACCCCTGAATCCACGGCCGCCTTGGCCACAGCGGGCGGGATATAGTCAATCAGGCGCGGGTCCAGCGGGGTGGGGATGATGTAGTCGGGTCCGAAGGACATTTCTTCCAGTCGATAAGCCTTGAGTACTTCCGGGGGTACCGGGTCTTTCGCCAGCGCGCGCAGGGCATGGACGGCGGCGATGTGCATTTCGCGGTTGATGCGCTTGGCGCGAACATCCAGGGCGCCGCGGAAGATATAGGGAAACCCAAGCACGTTGTTGACCTGATTGGGGTAGTCGCTGCGCCCGGTGGCCATGATCAGATCCTTGCGAGCCTGCAGGGCTACTTCCGGGCGGATTTCCGGGTCCGGATTGGACAGCGCGAAAACCACCGGACGTTTGGCCATGGATTTGATCATGGCCGTGCTGATCAGGTTGGGGCCGGAGACGCCGATAAACACATCCGCCCCCTTCATGGCGTCGGCCAGGGTGCGCATGGAGGTGCTGACAGCATAGGGGCGTTTGGTGGCGGTGAGATTGGTGCGCTCGCTGTGGATGACGCCCTGGCGATCCACCAGCAACAGATTGTCGCGCCGTGCGCCCAGTGCCAGCAGCAGGTCCATCGAGGCAATACCCGCGGCGCCGGCACCCAGACAGACAATGCGCACATCCTCAAGCTGTTTTTTCTGCAGCTCAAGCGCATTGAGCAAACCGGCGGCGACGATGATGGCGGTGCCGTGCTGGTCGTCGTGGAACACCGGTATGTCAAGCCGCTCGACCAGAGCTTTTTCAATCTCGAAGCAGTGTGGTGCGGCAATATCCTCAAGATTAATGCCGCCAAAGGTGGGCGAGATACTGGCCACGGTCTCGATGAAGGCTTCAGTGCTGGTTGAGTCCACCTCAATGTCGAAGACATCGATGTCGGCAAATTTCTTGAACAGCACCGCCTTGCCTTCCATTACCGGCTTGCCGGCGAGGGCGCCGGTGTTGCCCAGTCCGAGCACGGCGCTGCCATCGGTGATGACGGCCACCAGATTGCCCTTGGAGGTATATTTGAAGGCGTCGTCCTTATTGGCGACGATGGCCCGTACCGGCGCAGCCACCCCGGGCGAGTAGGCCAGAGCCAGCTCGCTGTTGGTGGTGAAGGGCTTGGTGATGGCGATGCTAAGCTTGCCCGGACGCGGTTTGGCGTGATAATCGAGAGCGTCTTGTGTGAGCTTGTCTTCGGTCATCACGGGGTCCGGGTATGCATTACACGCCAGCCTAGCTTGCGGGGCAGCGGCGGGTAATGCCGGTGCACCAAGGGCCGGGCTGGCCCGCTACAGGAAAGCTTATTTTTTGTTGCCGTACTTGCGCCGGAAACGGTCTACCCGTCCGCCGGAGTCGACGATCTTCTGCTTGCCGGTGTAGAACGGATGACACTTGGCGCAGACTTCGACCTGAATGTCCTGCTCGCTGGTGGAGCGGGTCATAAACTTGTTGCCGCAGCTGCAGGATACAGTGACCTCGTTGTAGGCCGGATGGATATTCGCTTGCATCGTTGACTTACCTCAAGAATAACTGATCGGCGCCGGAGGGTTTCCTGACCAGCTCGCAAAGGCCGCCAATGGTAAGGTTTTTTATGTCGCCGGGCAAGTCAGCATCAGGACGTGCGGGTGCCGGGGTGTTGTGACAGTCTGACCGCCGGCGGTTTCCGCCAGGCTTGTGGATAAGTCTGTGGATGAAATGTTTGCCGCCGGGCATCAGTATGTCCGCACCCGCAGCACACCCTGAGCAGGCGGGAATATCTTGTATATTTTTATAAATATCAAAAAGTTGAAGGGTTTTGTCTGGAGCTGTATTAAAGGCTGTCCCCCAAGGCTCCTGATCGCCGTGGTCCGCGTGATGTGCATAAGTCCTGTGCAGGACAACCCGGTGAAACGCCGATCTATTCGCCACATCTCCAGTGTCTCCTAATCATCATCTCTAAAGATTGCGGCAATTGTCGGTTCGCCGTAGTCATTAATGTGGATGCGGACCTGCATCGGCCGGCAGCACACCGGGCAGTCCTCAATCAGGGTGCTTGCTGGCTGGTCCGGATCCAGGGGTAACTCAATGATCTCGGCGCAATAGGGGCAGGTCGAGGTGGTGTGTCCGGACAGGCTCATGGCATTGACCCGGGCGAATCGGGAATCAGGGGCAAGAGCAGGTGATTCAAATGTAATTGTCCTTCGGTGGTCAATCTCAGCTGTTCGTTTTCCAGTTTGGCCAGTCCCTGATCCAGGGCCGGCTGCAAGGGGCCGAGCAGGGTGTCGTCAGGCAAGCCGGTACGACAGTTGTACAGGGCAAGACTGATACCGTCATTCAGGCGCAGGGCATTCATGGCAAATTCCAGCGGCCGTTCCCGGGGCGAGACTTCCTGGCGATGGGTCACCCGCCGGGGCGCATCAAGGCGCAGGTAGGTTTCGGGTATACGATGGCGGCGGTAGCGTATGATGCGTTTATCGTCGGCAAAACTCAGCTTGCCGTGCGCCCCGGCCCCAAGCCCCAGGTAATCCCCGTATTGCCAATAGTTGAGATTATGCCGGCAGCTTTGGCCCGGGCGGCTCCAGGCAGATACCTCGTACTGCACCAGGCCGGCCCGGTGCAAGTGCTGACCGCAACGCACCTGCATCTCGGCAATGCTGTCATCGTCCGGCAGCGTTGGCGGACGGCGGTAGAACAGTGTGTTGGGTTCAAGGGTCAACTGGTAGTGGGAGATATGCTCCGCGCCCAGCGCCAGAGCGGTGTCGATGTCCTGCAAGGCGTCGTTCAGGCGCTGTTTCGGCAGACCGAACATCAGGTCCAGATTGAGGCGGTCGAAGCCGGCATCAAAAGCCGCTTCGGCGGCACGCCTGGCTGCCGTGCCGTCATGGATGCGCCCCAGATCGCGCAGATGGTTATCGTTAAAGCTCTGTACACCCAGCGACAGCCGCGTGACACCTGCTTCGCGCAGGGCGCCAAAGCGGCTGGTCTCAAGGCTGCCGGGGTTGGCTTCCAGCGTGATTTCCGTCGGCAACGCTACCCGGGCAGCGATACCTTCAAGTAGCCGGGAAATGGCCTCGGGTGAGAACAGGCTGGGGGTCCCGCCGCCGATGAAAATAGACACCAGCTCGCGCGGTGCGCCGGAGATATCCAGGTCATGCGCCAGATCTTCCAGCAAGGCGTCGACATAGGCCTTTTCCGGCAGGGGGCCGCGACGCTCGTGGGAGTTGAAATCGCAGTAGGGGCATTTGCGTACACACCAGGGCAGGTGGATATACAATGCCAGTGGCGGGGTCGCCATTGCGGGCTGAGTGCTTTGTGCGGTGCTGGTTTCGAGCATTGGCACATTCTACACAGTGACGTACGCCCGTACGGGGACCATTAATGATCAATAGCGGGCGAGGTTGACGCGGGGGGATGCAATCGTGTGGAGCAAACTCGTAAGCAGGTTGCTGGTTGGCGCCGGCATTGTGATTGCGCTGGTGCTGGCCTGGGGATTGTGGCTGGCCGCGGAAATGGGAGAATTTCGCCAGGTGCAGAATTTGCACCCCGGGGAGTGTGTGGCGGTGCCGGGGATGCCGGGAGGCGAGGACATCACCATTCACCCGCGTGGGCATCTGGCCTATATTTCCAGTGATGATCGGCGCTCCGTGATGCGTGGCGAGCCGATACCGGGGGCCATTTTTTCCTACGCGCTGGATGAACCGCAGGCCCGGCCGGTCAACCTGACACCGCAGGCCGGGGTCGATTTCCGGCCGCATGGCATTGATCTGTTTGTCGGTGAGGACGGGCAGGAAGTGTTGTTTGTGGTCAATCATCCGGGGGAATCGTTGTTTGGCGCGCCTGAAGGACAAACGGGACCAGCGCATACGGTGGAGATTTTTGATATTGAGGGCGGGGAGCTGGTGCATAGACGGACCGTCAGCGGGCCACTAATGATCAGCCCGAATGATGTGGTGGCAGTGGATGCTGAACGTTTTTACTTCACCAACGATCACGGCACCCGCCCGGGCTGGCGGCGTGAACTGGAAGACTATTTGCGCCTGCCCTGGGCCAGCGTGGTTTATTTTGATGGCGAGGAGTTGGTCGAGGTGCTCGACGGACTGACTTTTGCCAATGGCATCAATATGTCTGCCGATGGTCGCCGGGTGTATGTGGCGGAAACTACCCGGGGCACACTGCGTGAATATATCCGGGATGCTGACAGTGGCGCGCTGGAACACCGGCGTACCCTGGATATGGGCTTCGGTGTGGACAATATCGAAGTGGATGCCGACGGTGATCTGTGGATCGGCGGCCATGTCAAATTACTAACCTTTGTGCGTTATGTGGACAATCCCGAAGTGCTGGCGCCATCGCAGGTGGTGCGAGTGCGGCTTGATGAAGGCGACTACCGGGTTGAAACTGAATTCATGGATGATGGCGCCCTGCTTTCGGGCGCCAGTGTCGGCGCCTGGCATGACGGGCGTTTGCTGATTGGCTCGGTGTTTGAGGATCACATCATCGATTGCCGCAGCGAAACTGAAATAGCGGCCGGCGAATGAGGCCAGCGCCTGGCGCGACGAATTAATCAGCGTTGACTTCAGGTTGCAAGCGCCGGCGGAGGTGCTGTAGTGCCATCGCGCGATGGCTCAGGCGGTTCTTTTCTTCGGCAGCCAGTTCGGCGGCCGTGCGGCCATCGCCAGTCACGCGGAATACCGGATCATAGCCGAAACCGCCTTCGCCGCCCGGTGTGTCCGTGATACAACCCTCCCAGGCGCCCTCACAGATCAGCGGTACCGGGTCTTCGGCGTGGCGCATGAAAACAATGACACAACGAAAGCGCGCGCCTCGCTGCGGGCTTTGCAGGCCCTGCATGGCAGCCAGCAGTTTCAGGATATTGTCGCGATCGGATGCCCCTTCGCCAGCATAGCGCGCTGAATAAATTCCCGGTGCCCCGTCCAGGGCCGGCACTTCAATGCCTGAATCATCAGCCAGGGCGGGCAGGCCGGTGAGGCGCGCGGCATGGCGGGCCTTGATCAGGGCGTTTTCAACAAAAGTGAGACCGTCTTCGACGGCGGCGGGCACATCCAGTTCGCCCTGGGGCACCAGAGTCAGTGGCAGATCCACCAGGCATGCCCGCAGCTCGCGCAACTTGCCGGCATTGCCGGTGGCGACGACCACGCGCTGGGGCTGATGCTCGATCATGTGCCGTTGCCCGCGTCCAGGGCGTTGCTCTGATGAACCATCAACTGCTCAATCCCCTGATGCGCCAGATCCAGCATGTGGTCGAGTTCGTCGCGGCGGAAGGCGTGGCCTTCGGCGGTCCCCTGGACTTCCACAAAGCCGCCGGCTTCTTTCATCACCACATTCATGTCGGTTTCGGCCTCGGAGTCTTCGGCGTAATCCAGATCCAGCACCGGTTCGCCCTGGTAGACCCCCACAGAGACTGCGGCCACCTGGCTGTGCAGTGGAGAGCGTTTGATATCGCCGGCCTTGAGCAGGGCTTGCACGGCGTCGGCCAGCGCCACCCAGGCGCCGGTAATTGCGGCTGTGCGGGTGCCGCCATCGGCCTGGATCACATCACAATCCAGGGTGATGGTGCGTTCACCCAGCGCTTCCAGATCGGTGACCGCGCGTAGGGAACGGCCGATCAGCCGCTGGATTTCAAGTGTGCGCCCACCCTGTTTGCCGCGGCTGGCTTCGCGGTCCATGCGGGTATGCGTGGAGCGGGGCAGCATGCCGTATTCTGCCGTGACCCAGCCCGAGCTCTTGCCGCGCAGGAAAGCGGGGACACGCTCGCTGACGCTGGCGGTGCACAACACCCGGGTGTTACCAAAGCTGCACAAGACCGAACCTTCGGCATGTCGTGTGTAATGGCGCTGAAGATCGATGGAGCGCAGTTGATCAGGTGTACGGCCACTGGGTCGCATGAAATACTCCGGTTGCAGGGAATGAAGGGAAACGCTGATCTGTTCGTCGTCTCGTCAGTGTTTCCCTGGATGCGCGGCAGTATACCAGTCCTGCCCCGGCTTCCAGTGGTGGTGCATTTCGACGTACCATCTGCGCTCTGGAGTATGGCAGGGGGAAGGCATGATTCGCAGCATGACCGGTTTTGCCCGGGTCGAGCGGCAGGGCGACTGGGGCGCGCTGCACTGGGAGTTGCGTTCGGTCAACCACCGGTATCTGGATATCAGTCTGCGCTTGCCAGAGGAATTACGTGCGCATGAAGCCGCGCTGCGCCAGCGTATGGCCGGCGCCGGCTTGCGTCGGGGCAAGCTCGACGTCCAGCTGCGACTGGCGCCGCCGGCTGCCCATGCCGGTGCGCTGGAAGTTGATCACCAGGCGCTGGCAGCGCTTGTAGATTTGAGCCGGGAGGTCGGCGAGCAGTTGACGCAGGCGGCACCCGTGAGCCCGCTGGAGGTGTTGCGTTGGCCGGGGGTGGTGCGTGAGCCACAAACGGACCTGACTGCGGTGCAAGCGGCAGCCACCGAGGCGCTGGATGAAGCTCTGGCGGCCCTGACGGCGACCCGGGCCGATGAGGGCGCACGCATCCATGCCATGCTTGAAGAACGGCTGGGGGCGATAGCGCAGCGGGTTGCCGGGGTGCGCCAGCGCTTGCCGGAAGTGCTGGAGAACCAGCGTACCCGCTTGCAGGCGCGTTTGGATGAGCTGCAGGCCGCGCCGGAGAATGACCGTCTGGAGCAGGAGCTGGTATTGCTTGCCCAGAAGCTGGATGTGGCCGAGGAGCTGGACCGTCTGGATAGTCACGTGACCGAATTCAGGCAGGCGCTGGGCCGCGATGAGGCCGTGGGGCGGCGGCTGGATTTCCTGCTCCAGGAATTCAACCGTGAGGCCAATACCCTGTCATCAAAGTCCCAGGATACGGCCATGACCAGTGCGGCAGTGGAGCTGAAAGTGTTGATAGAACAGATGCGGGAACAGGTGCAGAATGTCGAATAAGGTGGCGGGGGAAGCGGTGCGGGGTTCGCTGTTTGTGATCTCGGCGCCTTCCGGCGCTGGCAAGACCAGTCTGGTCCGGGCCTTGCTGGAGCGCTGCAGCAATCTTCAGTTTTCAGTCTCCTGCACCACCCGGCCAAGACGCGAAGGAGAGCGTGACGGCGTGGATTATCACTTTGTGGATCACGCCGGCTTTGAGCAGCGGGTGGCCGCCGGTGAGTTCCTGGAACATGCGGAGGTGTTCGGTAATTACTATGGCACCAGTCGGGATGAGGTCGAGCAACGGCTGCAGGTCGGGCAGGATGTGATCCTTGAAATCGACTGGCAGGGGGCCGGCCAGGTGCGCCGGCATATGCCCGAGAGTGTAAGTATTTTTATCCTGCCGCCCTCCCGCGAGGCGCTGGAGCGACGGCTGCATGGCCGCGGCAAGGACAGCGTCGAGGTGATCCGCCAGCGACTGGCCGAGGCCGAGGCCGAAATGTCGCACTGGCAGGAATTTGAATATGTCATCGTCAACGACGATTTTGATCAGGCACTGGATGATCTGGCGGCGCTGGTGCGAGGCCGACGGCTGCGCAGTGCGGCCCAGGCCGCCCGGCATGCCGCGTTGCTTGCGGATCTGGGTGTCAGTCAGCCTTTCGGGCCGGATATTCTGAGCGGGCGCTGATTAGCCCCGGCGCCAGACGCGTGTTGCCACATAAAGTGGCTCACAATGTCCCGGTTGCACGTGTGCAAGTGCATCAGAAGGCTGCTTTATTCACTTGTCTGGGTTACCATGACAGGGGTAAGTTAAATCGCTGAATCAGGAGTTTCCGCAAAATGGCACGCGTTACCGTAGAAGATTGCCTCGCTTCAATGAAAAACCGCTTTGAACTGGTGCTGGTGGCCAGTCGCCGTGCCCGTCAGTTGGCACGCGGGCACGAAGCGCATCTTGAGTGGGGAAATGACAAGCCCACGGTGATGGCGCTGCGGGAGATTGCCGGCGGCCATGTGGATGCCAGCGTGCTGGACGAGATTGAACAGGCCGAGGCTATCCATGCTGCTGAGGAAGCCGCCATGCGTGAGCGTCATTTCGAGACGCAACCCGAAGTCGCCGGTCAGGCCGAAAATGAAGCTGCTGTGCCGACCGAAGCCACGGCCGCAAAGGCGGCTGAGGCTGACAGCGAGACGGCCGCCGTCCCGCAGGAGGCTCCTGCAGCTGCCGCCGATAAAGCGGCCGCGGATGAAGACGATGCGGAGGAAAAGAGCAGCTGAATCCGCCACGCCCCGGGCGCCCCGTCGGGGGGTTGGAACCAGGCCCGTACAGGCCGGGAGTGCAGGCAGTAAAATGGCATCCACACTGGCCACCGAGACCCTGCACGACCAGCTGAGTCGACGGGAGCCCGAAAACGGACCGGAAGAGTTGCTGGCCCTGCTGGGCGAGTATATGTCGCCGACCCAGGTTGACGACGTGCGCCGTGCCTATGAATTCGGCGCTTCGGCTCACGAAGGCCAGCGCCGCATGTCCGGCGAACCCTATATTTTTCATCCCGTGGCCGTCGCCCGCATCCTCGCCGGTATGCGTCTGGATCGCGACACTATCGTCGCCGCGTTGTTGCATGACGTCATAGAAGACACCCCCACTGCCAAGGAGCAGATCGCCGAGGCCTTTGGCGATGAGGTGGCGTTGTTGGTAGACGGGGTCAGCAAGCTCACCCAGATCAATGCCAAGTCCAAGGCCGAGGCCCAGGCCGAAAGTTTCCGCAAGATGATGCTGGCAATGGTTGAGGATATCCGGGTGATCCTCATCAAGCTGGCCGATCGTTTGCATAACATGCGCACGCTGGGTGTGATGCGGGCCGAAAAGCGCCGGCGTATCGCTCGCGAAACCCTCGATATCTATGCCCCTATTGCCCATCGTCTGGGCATGAACCGCTTGCTGGTGGAGCTGGAAGATCTTGCTTTTGCTGCTTTGTATCCAGTGCGTTTCCGGGTGCTCGCCGACTCGCTGCGCCGGGCTCGCGGTAATCGGCGCGAGATTATCGGCCAGATCCACCAGGCGTTGAGTGAGGCGCTGGCGCACGAAGGGATCGAGGCCACCGTGGTGGGCCGGGAAAAACACCTCTACAGCCTCTACCAGAAGATGCGTAACAAGGAGCTGTCCTTTTCGGAAGTGTTTGATGTTTACGCCTTCAGAATCATGGTGGATCGGGTGGATGCCTGCTATCGCACCCTGGGCGTAGTGCACAACGTCTACAAGCCGGTGCCCGGCCGCTTCAAGGACTACATCGCCATTCCCAAGGCTAATGGCTACCAGTCGCTGCATACCGTGCTGTTTGGTCCGCACGGGGTCCCGATCGAGGTGCAGATACGCACCCATGAAATGGATTTGCTGGCCGAGGCGGGGGTGGCCGCGCACTGGAAATACAAGGAAGGGGAACAGGGCGGCACCCCGCACGCACGCGCGCGGGAGTGGCTGCAGAACATCCTTGAAATGCAGAAACGCGCCGGCAATTCGCTGGAGTTTCTGGAAAACGTAAAGGTTGACCTGTTCCCCGATGAAATCTACGTATTTACCCCCGATGGTGCCATCAAACGCTTGCCGCGCGGGGCCACGGCGGTGGATTTCGCCTATGCGGTGCATACCGATGTGGGCAATACCTGCGTGGCGGTCAAGGTGGATCGGCGACTGGTGCCCCTGAGCACTCAGCTTGCCAACGGCCAGACCGTGGAAGTAATCACCGCGTCTTCGGCCAAACCCAACCCGGGCTGGCTGAATTTTGTGGTTACCGCCCGCAGTCGTGCCAATATTCGTCATTACCTCAAGAATCTGCACGACCACGAGGCTCAGGCACTGGGGCGCCGACTGGTGGAGACCGCGCTCACCGCATTCAGCATGAAAGTAGATGACATTGATGCCGAGCGCCGTGACCGCTTGCTGGAGGAGCTGGATTGCGCGAGCCTTGACGATCTGTGGCAGAAAGTCGGCCTGGGTGAGTTGATGGCGCCGCTGGTGGCCAGGCGACTGGTGCCTGGCGCTGATAATGAAACGTCCGCGGACCGCGACCGTCAACCATTGGCCATTCGTGGTACCGAGGGCATGGTGCTGAATTTTGCTCGTTGTTGTCGGCCAATTCCGGGAGACCCTATCCTGGGTTATCTCAGCGTTGGTCGTGGCATCGTCGTGCATACGGCCAACTGCCGCAATCTGGCGGGTTTCCGCAAACATCCGGACAAGTGGATTGATGTGCAGTGGGCGGACAGCGTGCAGCGCGAGTTCCCGGTCGAAATTCGTCTGGAGGTGGCTAACGAACGCGGAGTGCTGGCCACGCTGGCGGCGGAGATTTCGCGCCTGGAGGCCAATATCGAGCATGTAGAGGCCGAGGATCGCTACGGCAGTACCTCGGTGCTGAGTTTTGTGATTATGGTTCGGGATCGTCGTCACCTTGCCCGCATCATGCGTCGCATGCACGCCATGCGGCCCGTTATCCGGGTGACTCGAGCCCGTTCCTGAACAGTACGGGCAGCCTTGGCTTGTCAGGTTATCCGGCACAAGCCGGGATCGCTTTGGCTTCAATCGGGAGACTTAACAGATGTCGCGAGAGATTATTCACTCCGATGATGCGCCATGTGCTATCGGGCCTTACGCCCAGGCGGTGGCTGTGGGCGATACGGTGTATATGTCGGGCCAGATTCCGCTCGACCCGCAGAGTATGGAGCTGGTCGACGGGCCGGTCGAGGATCAGGCCCGGCGGGTGTTTGATAATCTGGCTGCCGTGGCGGAGGCGGCCGGCGCCCGTCTGATCGACATCGTCAAGCTCAACATCTATCTGGTGGACCTGGGTGATTTCGCCCGCGTCAATGCGGTGATGGAAGAGGTCTTTGGCGAGGTGCGCCCGGCGCGCGCCGCCATCGGTGTGGCGGCGCTGCCTAAAGGGGCGACGGTGGAAATGGATGCCATTCTGATCCGTGGTGGCGGGTAAGCCTCTGATGAAGACCAGGGACCGGTCTGCAAAAATGAATACGCCGGTGCTGACCGACCTGGATGGCGTCGGTCCTGCCTTGCAGGAGCGTCTTGAACGGCTGGGGATTAACAGCCCGGCTGATCTGTTGTTTCACTTGCCCCTGCGCTACCAGGATCGTACCCGGGTGGTAGCGTTGGGCGCCTTGCGACCGGGCCAGTATGCACTTGTAGAAGGCACCATCGCCCTGACCGAGGAAGTGCGCCGCGGGCGGCGCATGCTGTTGTCACGTATTGGTGATGGCAGCGGCTTTCTCACCCTGCGCTTTTTCCACTTCCGCGCGAGTCAGGTGCGTATGCTGCAGGCCGGGCGTCGGCTGCGCTGCTATGGTGAGGTGCGGGCCGGTGTCACCGGGCTGGAGATGGTGCACCCGGAATACCGTGTCGACCCTGACAGCGAGGGGAACGGCACCGAGGATCGACTGACGCCGGTGTATCCGGCCACCGAAGGTCTGAGCCAGTACCGTCTGCGTCAGCTTTGTCAGCAGGCGCTGGACTGGTTGCCCCGACTGGCGCTGGATGAGTATTTGCTTGCTGAAGTGCTGAGACAACAGGCCATGCCGGCGCTGGAGGCCGCTCTGGTTGAGGCGCATCGGCCGGCGCCGGATACCGATGTGGCGGCGCTCGAAGCCGGTACGCACCCGGCGGTGCGTCGCCTGGCGCTGGATGAGCTGGTGGCACACCAGCTCAGTCTGCGGCGGGTGCGCCAGCGTGCCCGCAGCTACCGGGCGCCGGTGCTGGCCATCGAGGATGGGCTGGAGGCGCAACTGCGTCAGCAGCTTGGTTTTGAACTGACGTCGGCCCAGGCCCGGGTGCTGGCAGAGCTGCAGGCAGACATGGCGGCCAGTCGGCCCATGATGCGACTGGTGCAGGGCGATGTGGGCTCGGGCAAGACCGCCGTGGCGGCGCTGGCGGCCGTGCGTGCGGTGGCCTCCGGCTTTCAGGTAGCCCTGATGGCGCCGACGGAACTGCTGGCCGAACAACACCAGCGCAATTTTTCGCGCTGGTTTGGACCTCTCGGGCTCGAAATTACCCGCCTGAGCGGACGTCAGGGCGCGCGCGAACGTGAAGCAGTGCTTGGGCGCATTGCCTCGGGTGCGGCGCATCTGGTGATTGGCACGCATGCCCTGTTCGAGCAGCAGGTCAGTTTTGCTCGATTGGGGCTGGTGATTGTGGATGAGCAACACCGTTTCGGGGTGCATCAGCGCCTGGCGCTGCGCGAAAAAGGCGCGAGTGAAGGCGGCTTGCCACATCAACTGATCATGACGGCTACCCCTATCCCCCGAACGCTTGCTATGGCCGCCTGTGCTGACCTGGATGTATCGGTGATTGACGAGTTGCCGCCGGGGCGCAAGCCGGTCACCACAGTGGTGTTGCCCGACAGCCGGCGGGCGGATGTGGTTCAGCGGGTGCGCGGCGCCTGCGCCGGGGGTGCCCAGGCTTACTGGGTGTGCACCCTGGTGGAGGAATCGGATGTACTGCAGTGTGAGGCTGCGGAACAGACTGCGGCAGCGCTGGCCGAGGCCTTGCCGGAGTTGCGGGTGGCGCTGGTGCATGGCCGTCTGTCGGCAGCCGACAAGAGCGCTGCCATGAGTGCCTTTGAGCGAGGCGAGGTGGATCTGCTGGTAGCCACCACAGTGATTGAGGTGGGAGTGGATGTGCCCAATGCCAGCCTGATGATCATAGACAATGCCGAACGCCTGGGGCTGGCGCAGTTACATCAGCTGCGGGGGCGTGTGGGCCGCGGCGAGGCCGGCGGGGTGTGTGTGCTGATGTATCATGCGCCCCTGTCCGAGGTGGCGCGGGCACGCCTGGCGGCCATGCGAGAGACCACGGATGGATTTGAGATTGCCCGTCGTGATTTGGCCTTGCGGGGTCCGGGTGAGTTGCTGGGCACCCGGCAAACCGGCGAACAGCGTCTGCGCATTGCCGATCTGCTGCGTGACCAGGATTTGTTGCCGCTGGCTCAGCAGGAGGCGGACCGCTTGCTGATGCAGGCGCCGGAGTTGGCCGATCGCATCATCAGTCGCTGGCTGGGTCAGGATCCGGATCGCTATGTCCAGGCCTGAGCGGCCGCGCGTTTTCTCCTGCGCTTGAAAAGGCAAAAAGCCTTTCCTTACAAGGGATCAGATATGAATAAAGCACTTGCCAGCGGTGCGGTGGCGGGTCGGCGGGGCTGGTTGCCACGCAGGGCTGTGCCGGCAGCGCGGCTGCCGGTTGCGCTACGCCGGGTGCTGCTCGACAATGGCTCGCTAACGGCACTGGTGCGTGAAATCTGCGCCGATCGGTCGTTCGCAGTGCGAGTGCTGAGTCAGTCACGCCGGCCGGTGGCTGCCGATGAAAGGCGTCTGCTGGCCATGCCTTCAGGGCAATGGCCGCTGGTGCGAGAGGTTTATCTTTGCCGGGATAACGAGCCACTGGTATTTGCTCGCTCGCTGGTGCCCCCCTGCGGGCTGGAAGGGTCCTGGCGGCATTTGCGCCGCCAGGGGCGGCGCCCGCTCGGGGCCACTCTGTTTGCCGATGTGCGGGTTCGCCGCGGGCCGCTGGAATTGGGTTGTCTGCCGCCATCTGATGGTCTGTGCAGGAAGCTCCGTGGCGAAGGCCTGCTGGCTGATAATCAGCCCCTGCGGGGGCGGCGTTCGGTGTTCCTGTTACGGGGGCAACCGTTACTGGTGAGCGAATTTTTTCTGCCTGCCTTTGTGCTGGCGCTGGAAGGGACGCGGAACAGGTGCAGCAAAAGCTGAAGCATAAACTGGCTGATATGCGCCGCGAGCTGGAGCGATCTCTGGAGCGATCCATTGAAGCGGGTCTGGGATGGTGCCGGCAATTCGCTGCAACTTGTACGCGGTTGTGGAAAACATGGGCGCCGCGGGTGGCTGAGCGAGCCGATGCCTATGTGGTATTGATGCGCTGGAACCGCCCGCGCGGCATATTGCTGCTGCTCTGGCCCGTGTTGTGGGCGCTGTGGATCGCCGGCGAGGGGCGTCCCGAGCCGCTGGTTTTGATTGTGTTTGTGGCCGGTGTTTTTGTAATGCGCTCGGCGGGGTGCATTATCAATGACGTGGCCGACCGGCGCATTGATCCCCACGTGACCCGCACTCGCGAACGCCCCCTGGCCACCGGGCGTGTGAGCCTGGGCGAGGCGCTGATTCTGTTTGGTGTGTTGTGCCTGATCGGTTTTGGTCTGGTGCTCTTGATGAATCCGCTCACCATCATACTGGCCTTTGCCGGACTGGGTTTGCTGGTGTTGTATCCTTTCAGCAAGCGCTTTACCCATATGCCCCAGGCCTTTCTGGGGGCTGCTTTTGGCTGGGCCGTGCCGATGACCTTCGCCGCCCAGACCGGCACGCTGGTGCCGCTGGCGTGGTTGTTGTTTTTCATCGTTTTGTTGTGGGCCATTGTCTACGACACCATGTATGCCATGGTGGATCGTGACGATGACCTGAAAATCGGCGTCAAGTCCAGCGCCATCCTTTTTGGTCCGCTGGACCGGCATATTATCGGTGTCGTCCAGCTGTTAATGCTGGCGGGGATGGTGCTGGTGGGACAGCAGGCAGAGCTGGGGGTGTGGTATTACGGTGGCCTGGTCGTGGGCGCCGGCCTGTTCGTGTGGCACCAGGTGTTAATTCATGGCCGCTCGCGCGAGGGCTGTTTCCAGGCCTTTTTGCATAACAACTGGTTTGGCCTGGCGGTGTTCTGCGGGTTGTTGCTGGACTATATTTACGCCGTTCCCCCGGCCTGATCCGCTAAGCAAACGCAGAGTAATTGGCCAGCGTTTGCTTAAAAAACCGGTTGAGGTGATCGGCCACCTGCTGTGGTTGCTCTTCCTGCAAGAAATGTCCGGCCTCGATTTCCACCACTTCAATCTGTTCGAAGCAGTCCTCGTGGTGGTTGAGGTAATCGGGGGTAATGACCGGATCCTGCTTGCCGTAGATATATAACCCCGGCATTGGGTAGACATGCCCGGCCAGACCGGCCCAGCGGGTAATGTCGTCATTCATGCTGCGGTAATAGTTGGCGCCGGTCTCGGGGGTGCCCGGGATGCTGTACATGCGCACGTATTCCTCGAAGCTGTCGGCGGGAAATTCGCCGCCCCATGACTGCAGGAAATAGCCAAGCCAGTGGCGCTCATTACCCGGAATCAGTTTGCCCGGCAGTTCCGTTTGCTGGAAATGCTGGTACCAGATAGCAAACGAGCTTGAGTTTCGCTGGTTTTCGATGACCTCCAGATTGCCGCGCAGGTTGTTGATCAGGGCGATATTCATCAACACCAGGGCGCGCACGCGTGCAGGCGCGGCAATAGCCATTTCCTGGGCCACCACGCCGCCCCAGTCATGGCCGACCAGCAGGAAGTCATCGATTTGCATTGCATCCAGGACGGCTAGTATGTCGGCTGCCAGTGACTGTTTGCGGTAGCGTTCAAGCTCCGCGCAGCGCCCGCTGTCGCCCAGCCCCAGCAGGTCCGGGGCAATCACCCGCCAGCGCGGGTCCAGATGCGCGGCGACATGGGTCCAGCAATAACTGCTTTCCGGCCAGCCATGCAGCATGACCACCGGCGTGCCATCGCCGGTGCTGTCGCGAACGTGGAAATGCCCGCGAGGTGTGGTGATGTCGATTCCCTGCATCAGGGGGCTCCGTGACGAATGAATCAGCGTTTTCTTAACAGCCCGATCATACGGCGAGGCGGGGGCAGGGTAAATTGGCCGGGCGTTCAGCCCTGTGCATGACCCTGTTCTCGGCGTCGAAGCAGCACGATATAGACGACGCTGGCGACGAGTTCGTCGTGCTGGTTATGTACCTTGAGCGCATAATCCACCGCGCCGATTTCCGGGCGCGAGGCAGAGGGGCGGGTGTCCATGCAGGTTGCCTCTACGTGCAGGGTGTCACCGGGGCGCACGGGTTTGTGCCAGCGCAGTTCATCGAAGCCGGGTGAGCCGACGGTGGCGCAGTCCTGCAATATATTTTCAACGAACAGTTGCATCATCACGGCGGCTGTGTGCCAGCCACTGGCAATCAGTCCGCCGAAAATGCTGTTGCGGGCTGCCTCGTTATCAATATGGAACGGTTGCGGGTCGTAGTCATGGGCAAAATCAGTGATTTCGTCCTCGCCAAGAGTGTAATTGCCGAACGTCCGACTTTCGCCCGGCTGGAAATCCTCAAAAAACTGCAGGCTCACGAGTCTCCCCCGGAAGTTGCCTCAGCCGCCGGTTCGCGCAGCAGGAACATACCGCCGGAGCGCATGCCCATAACTACCTCGTTGTGCTGGTTGAGCACCTCGAAATGGTTGGTGACAAAGCCGAGTTCGGGGCGCCGCGGATGAACCCGTCTCGATAGAGTTTCCATCCTCAGGTGCAGAGTGTCGCCGGGGCGCACCGGCGCCAGCCAGCGCACATATTCCACGCCCGGTGAACCCATGGAGCTCGAGCGGTTGAGTACATGGCGCACCATCATGCGCATACACAAGGCGGCCGTATGCCAGCCACTGGCAATCAGTCCGCCATGCCAGCCTTCACTGGCCGCCTGCTCATCGGTGTGCATCGGCTGGGGGTCGTAGCGGCGGGCAAAATCGAGCAAATCATCACGGCTGACGCTTTCGGCGCCAAATACCGAGCGCTCGCCCACCTCGAAATCTTCCCAGTAAAGTGTTTGCACGCATGCTCCGGTGTTGCTGAACAGGCAGTACCGGGGCGAGTGAATGCTTGTCCGGTCTGTGAATGTGGAGGCGGCATTCTACCCATGCCTCGGCAGAGATGAAAAGCAGTTATTTTTGGTTGCCTGGCAGCGCTAGAACGGGTTGACAGCTGGCTGGTGCGCCGGCCGGCTCTGGCGGTTTCAGCTTCTGCTAAAGTAGCGGTTTCGGCACCCACGGACAGCAACCACGACAGGGAGTGATATTGCCTCATGCATCCCGTGAGACTGGCTCTGCGCAGTACCTTGCTGGGTTTGTTCTTCAGGCTGCCGCTGGTGCGCTGGTATGCTGCACACCGGATGTTTGCCACCGTGCCGCACAGTCGGCGGCTGGGCATGAAAGCAATCAAGGCTGGTCCTGGTCGGGTCAGCGCGCGGGTGGATTATCGGCAAGACCTGGTTGGCAATCCCGCGACGGGTTATTTGCATGCCGGCGTACTGACTTCGCTTATCGATCAGACCAGTGGCGCGGCGGCTTTTTTCAGTCTTGATCCGCCACATTTCGTGGCCACGCTGGATCTGCGCATTGACCCTTTGCGCGCGGCGGCGCCTGGACGTGCATTGATTGCCGAAGCTGAAAGCTACCACGTGACCCGTTCGATCATATTCGTGCGTTGCATCGCCCATGATGGTGATCGCTCAGATCCGGTGGCTTCCTCGGTGAGCTGTTTCATGCGCATGCACTCTATGGCCGAGCGGCTGCCCGTACGTTACGCCTTGCCACGGCGGCGCGGCTAACAAAACACCGCAGGTCCAGGCTCAATTCGCCTCTTCCTGTGCGGGGGTGACTTCGATGCGATCGCGGCCTGCGGCCTTGGCGCGATAAAGTGCTTCGTCACAGCGCCGGACCAGGGTGGTCGGTTGACGATCAAGATCAGGATCAAATACGGCCACGCCCTGGCTGACGCTAATGCGACGATTGTCGTCGAAGGCAGGGTGCACAATATCCAGCGCACTGATGTGCTCACGTATGCGCTCGGCGATGGCGAGCGCACCTTCCAGATTGGTGTCGGGCAGCAGAATCGAAAACTCTTCGCCACCATAGCGGGCAGCGAGGTCCGGCGGCCGGGCTGCAGCGGCTTCCAGTGCTTGTGCGATGCGTGTCAGGCAGTCATCACCATGCACGTGTCCGGCTGCATCGTTGAAGGCTTTGAAGTGGTCCACGTCTACCATAATCAGGGCAAGGGGGTGGCGCGTCGGCGCTCGTCGGCTGCGCTGCCACTCGCGTTCCAGGCTCTCTTCAAAGTGGCGACGATTGGCGACCCCGGTCAGTCCGTCAATCATGGACATGCGTTGCAGCTCGCGGGATTGCTCCTCGAACTTGCGGTTTTGCTCCTCAATCAACTTGTTACGTTCCTGCTGTTCCCGCAGCAGTTGCACGATCATGTATTTCTTGGCGCGCGCGCGGCCATTGACCACGGCTGAGAGAATGGTCAGGCAGGCTACCATGATGATGGCAATCTGGAAGATTTCGGGGGCTATGGTGTGTTCCTGTACCGGTCCCAGGAAGTAGGCCAGCGCGAAGGCGCTAATCGTCAGCACGCCAAATAACAGGGTGGCCCGCATGCCGAAGTTAAGCCCGAAAAAGACCTGCACCACCGGCGTACCCACCACCAGAATAAACAGGGTGGCCATGCCGAAACCCTCAATAATGGCGAAGACCAGGGTAAGCAGAGCATGAGCGGCGGTGGAGACAGCGGTAACGCCCTGAAAACCCAGCACGGCATTTTCAGCCATGAAGATGCGCACATAAATGAAGTTGATGGCAATCATGCAAGCGGCGACGGCAAGAATGCCCAGCAAGGCAGCAAGATCAATCGTCGGCAGCCCCAGCCAGCCGGTGATGCCGGTAAAAGCCGCCAGCGCCACCCAGTACAGTCCGCTAGCCAGCGCGGCGTGGCCGGCCAGCACGCGCTTGCGGCTCAGGTCGCTGTTAGTTGTGGTTGCAGCGCGCGGGGTTACAGCGGTACCCGAGGCGCTATTTCTGCGTTCGTTGGGGATGTTCATGCCAGCCCCCTTCCCCTGCCGGGGTCGTCGGTGCGGACAGCAGCACCGCGTATGTATCTGCTGCACTATGCCCAAAGGGATGGCTGATGTGAAGAAAAACTGTCAGTGGGCAGAGGGGGTTGCGATACACGGCGTCAGCAAGCCGACGAAGCGACCAGTTATGACAACGGGCGGGCAGGTGCGTGCGCCAGGCCGTGTGTTTTCAGGGCAATAACTTATATTCCCTGTCCGCTCAGTAGTGTTTCCAGTTTGCGGGCGTCAGCGGCAAATTTTCGGATGCCCTCGGCCAGTTTCTCGGTCGCCATGGGATCTTCGTTGAGTTGCCAGCGAAACGCGGGTTCGTCCAGTTTTGCTTGCGCCATGTCGCTGGCGCGGGCCGTCTCCGGGTCCAGTTGGCGGGTGAGCGGCTCGCGGCTGGATTGCAGTTCATCAAGCAGGGTCGGGGATATGGTCAACAGGTCGCAGCCTGCCAGCGCCACCACCTGATCGCGCTTGCGGAAACTCGCGCCCATGACTTCGGTGTCATGGCCGAATTTCTTGAGCCAGGTGTAGATCCGGCGCACGGAAAGCACACCCGGGTCGGTTTCGGGTGTGAAGTCTTCCACGCTCTCATGTTTGCAGTACCAGTCGTATATCCGGCCGACAAAAGGCGAGATCAGGGTGGCGCCGGCGTGAGCACAGGCAATGCCCTGGGCCAGGCTGAACATCAGTGTCATGTTGCAGTGGATGCCTTCGGCTTCCAGGGTACGGGCGGCTTCAATGCCTTCCCAGGTGGCCGCCAGCTTGATCAGGATGCGCTCGCGTTCAATCCCGGCCTGTTCGTACAGGCGGATCAATTCGTGTGCCTTGTCGATGCTGGCACGGGTATTGAACGAAAGGCGGGCGTCGACTTCAGTGGAGACCCGGCCCGGGATGAGTTTGAGGATCTCGCAGCCGAATTTGACCGACAGCCGGGTCATGGCCTCATCCATGCGCTGTGCTGCATCGCCCTGAGCCGTCTCGGCAATGGCCGCATCTATCAGCTCACCGGCTTGTTCGCTGCCCGCCGCGGCGAGAATCAGTGTTGGGTTGGTTGTGGCGTCTGTGGGTCGGTAGGCGCGTATGCTTTCCAGATCACCGGTATCGGCGACCACCACACTGTGCAGGCGCAAGCTGTCAAGCTGGTTGTCGGCGACCTTGCTGGCTGATGCGGATTGTTCTGCAGTCACTTCAGCACCTCTCCTCAAGCATGCGCTGGTTGTTGGTAATGCGTTCCTGGCGTTGTTCTTCGCTCAAGAAGCGAGGCTCACCATCTTCGCCGGGCGCGCGGAATCGCCCGCCCTGCTGCAAACGGGCCTGCTCTTGCTGTATGCGTTCACACAGCTCCCGGTTGTGGGTCTCGGCCTGTTCGCGTTGTGCTTCCTGCTCCTGCATACGCTGCTCGTAGCGTTCCTGCTGCTGGCGGCGGTCCTGATCGTCATTCGTACCTGCTTGTTCTGCGGGGGGTTCTTCGGCCTGTGCCGGTCCCATGTGACGCTCACTGCCGACCCGCTCGGCATCGCGCCCTGAGGGCCGTTGATCACTGAAATGCACATTGCCGTGGTTGTCCACCCATCGATACATGCTACTGGCATCGACCGCCGTCAGCGGCGCCAGTGCAAGCAAGAGTGCAGCAGCAAGGGCAAGTGGATAAAACGCGCGCAAGGGAGCAGCTTTCATGATCGTTTACCTCATCATGTCCGGATCGGCTTCATCATAGCGTGGCCGGTGAGACAGTCACAAACTGCGATTGTCCGGGTTCGTCTCTATCCCGAAAAAACGTCGTGCATTGGCGGTGCTGGCGCACGCCAGTGTTGCCGGGTCTTCGTCCCGTGCCGAGGCCACCGCAGCCAGAATGTGCGGCAGAAAGGCCGGCTCATTACGCCGGTTTCGGGGTTTGTCTGGCAGGTCACGGGGCAGCAGATAGGGACAGTCGGTTTCCAGCATAATGCGCTGTTGCGAAATGCGGTGAACGATATCGCGCAGATGTAGTCCGCGGCGTTCGTCACAGATCCAGCCGGTGATACCGATGTACAGGTCCAGGTCCAGATAGGCGGCCAGTTCTTCTCCGTCACCGGTGAAACAGTGAACTACCGCGTTTGAGATGCGATCGCGGTGACGCGCCAGGATCGGCAGAAAATCAGCATGGGCTTCACGCTGGTGGAGAAAAACCGGCAACCCGGTGTCGGCAGCGATCTCCAGATGAGCCTCGAACATGTGCTGTTGCTCCCGACGGGGGGATAAATCGCGGAAATAGTCCAGGCCGGTTTCGCCCACGGCCCGCACTTCGGGTTGCGCGGCCAAGGCGTGTATTTCCTTAAGGTCTTGCTGATTGTGGCTGTGGGCATGGTGCGGGTGAACTCCGGCAGTGGCATACAGCACTCCAGGCCATTGCCGGGCCAGTTCCAGGGCGCGTTGATTGGCCTCGCGATCAGTGCCGGTCACAATCATGCAGTCCACGTCGGCTTCGCGGGCCCGTGCGATGACCGCCTCGCGATCGCGCTCAAAGGGTTTTCCGGTCAGGTTGGCGCCTATGTCAATCAGTGTCTGGTTCATGGGTGTCTTCCTGCAGGTGCATCCGTCCTGAGTCGGGCTTCAATGCGCTCGCGCGCCGTGCCGGAGAGCAACACCACATTGATGCTGGCAGCATAGATCCGTTCATCCAGACGCAGTTGTGCGATTGTCTGGCTGTGATCCAGCGCCTCGAGCAGGAGGAAATCCCGATCCTGATCGAGCGCATCGCGCAAGTGCTTGAAACAGCGGAAAGCACTGCCCTTGGGCAGACCCATATGTTGGTCAATGTCGCGAAATGTATGCCAGTCGCGATAATCCATAGGGCCGGGCTGCGCGGATCAGTGACTGGTGCGGCGGATAACTACGCTGCCGGCCGAATAACCGGCGCCGAAGGAACAGATAACGCCGGTATCGCCGGCATCAAGGTCGTCATGGTGTTGATGAAAGGCGATGATGGAGCCGGCCGAGCTGGTGTTGGCATAACGGTCCAAAATCACTGGCGCTTCCTGTGGCGAGGCTTCGTGTCCCAGCACGCGCCTGGCAATCAGCTGGTTCATGCTGAGGTTGGCCTGGTGAAACCACAGGCGTTTGAGCTGGTCGGAACGCAGGCCAAGGGAGGCCAGGTGACCCAGAATCAGGTCGTTGACCATGGGCACCACATCCTTGAACACCTTTCGCCCCTGCTGCCGGAACAGACGCTCGTCGTCAGTTCGGGGTGGCTCCTCGGCGCGATTGAGAAAGCCCTGGTCGTTGCGGATATTATTGGAAAATCGGGTCTTGAGTCGGGTTCCGAGAATCTCGAAAGCGCCGGGCGTTTTTTGCCCGTTATCGTTTTCCACCAGCACGGCAGTGCAGGCATCACCGAAAATAAAGTGGCTGTCCCGGTCGCGGAAATTCAGGTGTCCGGAGCAGATTTCCGGGCTGATGACCAGGACGGCGCGAGCGCTGTCGCGGGCGATGGTATCGGCCGCCATCTGCAGGCCGAAGGTCGCCGATGAACAGGCCACGTTCATATCAAAGGCCCAGCCGTCGATCCCCAGCGCCTGTTGAACCTCTACGGCTATGGCCGGGTAAGCACGCTGGAGATTGGAGCAGGCCACGATCACGGCATCAATATCAGCGGCTTCACGACCGGCATTTGCCATGGCCTCGCGGGCGGCGCTCACGGACATTTCGCACTGGATGGAGGGTTCGTCTTCGCTGCGTCGGCGCAGCACCGGGCGCATGCGTTCAACATCCAGGATGCCCTGTTTGTCGATGACGTAGCGACTCTGAATGCCGGATGCCTTGACGATAAAATCAGATGCCGACATGGGCATCGGCTCGCACTCGCCCGCCGTTATGGCACCGGCGTTTGCTTCGTTATGGCGGCGAGCGAATTCATTATAGGCGGCGACCAGTTCATCGTTGGAAATGGACTGTTCGGGGGTGAACAACCCGCTGCCAGTGATATAGATTGCGCCCACGTCGCGGCTCCCGCTGTGCTGCAGGGCAACATCCGTTGCCCCCCTGTGATGCAGACCGCAATGCGCTTTCGACCATTGCAGTTTGTTTTGTCAAACTCCCCGGGCATCGGCAAGGCGCTGCCCGGGATATCTCCTTTACAAGTTTAGCAGCAAAAGACCGCTTTGCCCCATGCCTGCATGATTGCCATGCGGACCCTGATTTTTCATTGCGTCTCAGACTTCTTCGGACTGACGCGTGCGGGCTGTGGCCAGTATAGCCTCAACACTGTCAAGATCAGCCAGTTCCTGAAGGGTGACGGCGGTGGGGAAGACCAGTGAAATCTCATTTTTGCGCCAGCGGTCAATGGCCCGGCCTGGAGTCAGCCAGGTATGGGCTACGGTTTCGCGCTGGCAGGCACGGCCTTCCTGTCCTGGTGGCGCCTCGCACACAAAAAAACGGGTGTCATAACGCCGGATTTGTCCCGGGGGTGTAATCCATCGGCTGTAGTAGTGCAGGCTGGCGGTATCCAGCTGCCAGGCTTGTTGACGACAGATTTCCTGCAAACTGGTCTGTCCCTGAAGCAGGGCGTCACGGTAGCGTTCGAGTTCGCCGGCCAGTCCGATGATGCCGGATTCCAGCACACTGCCGGCAGACGTTCGCGCAAGCAACACGCCGGCCTCTTCAAAGCTTTCACGAATGGCGGCCACGCGGTAGGCCAGCGCTTGTGAGTCGCTGGAGGCGGTTGCGGCGGTGCAAAGCTGGCGAATTTCCGGTAGTTGATCGGCAGCATCCAGGCCGCCGCCGGGGAATACGTGCGCGCCGGCAACAAACGTCGAATGCCGGTTGCGTTCCAGTAACAGCACTTCGGGACCCTGACGCCCGCGGCGTACCAGCACAACCGTGGCGGCCGGGCGAATCGGAGCTTCCGGGGTGTCGCCAGTCATCTGCGGCTGGTCATTGGGCACGGATCAGTGGCTGATGTATTCGCGCAGGGCTTCGCTTTCCTGTTCTTTCTCGCGCAACATTGACTTGACCAGGTCGCCGATGGATACCACGCCCAGCAGTTTGCCGTCATCCACTACCGGCAGATGGCGGAAGCGCCTGGCGGTCATATTTTGCAGGGCTTCCTGCGTGGGGGTGTCGGGCGAGGCTGTTTCGACCTTGCGGGACATGACGCTGCGCACGTCCAGCTCGGCCAGCAAGGCGCCTCGTTCAGAAAACTGGCGCAGGATGTCACGTTCGGTGACGATGCCGACAATGCCGCCATCTTGCCCCAGAATCACGGCGGCACCGACGTGGTTATCACACATGATGCGCACCACCGTGGCGACGTCTACCGATTCATCGGCGGTGATCGAACCCCAGCCCTTGGCGTCAAGAATATCAGCGAGTTTCATTTCACTACCCCCGGCCGCTTGTGATGTCGATACGTTGCCCCGGTATGTTATGCCCTCACCAGGCCTTTCTAGCACCGAAGCGCTGCCGAGGCAAAGGGCACCGGGGTGACCCCGGCGCCCTCGTGCATCTTCACAGCAGTTCGCTGACGCCCTCGCGCTCTTCGCGCAGCTCCTTGTCGGTGGCGTCCATGCGCTCACGGCTGAAATCGCTGACCGGCAGATCCTGCACGATTTCATAATCGCCGTCGCGGCAAACGACCGGATAGGAATAGACCACGCCCTCGGCAATACCGTAGCTGCCATCGGCAGGGACCGCCATGCTGGTCCAGTCACCCTCGGCAGTGCCCAGCGCCCAATCGCGCATATGGTCGATGGCCGAGGAAGCCGCCGAGGCAGCCGAGGAAGCACCGCGGGCCTTGATGATGGCGGCACCGCGCTGCTGCACGTCGGGGATGAAGGTGTTGCGATACCAGTCAGCATCCACCTGTTCGGCTGCCGGCCGGCCTTTAATGGTGGCGTGTTCGATATCCGGATACTGGGTGGCGGAGTGATTGCCCCAGATAATCATGCGCTGGACGTCATTGATGTGGGCGCCGGTCTGCGCGGCCAGCTGGTGCAATGCCCGGTTGTGGTCCAGGCGGGTCATGGCGGTGATCTGGCGCGGGTCCAGACTCGGGGCGTTGCTGCTGGTGATCAGGGCGTTGGTGTTGGCGGGGTTGCCCACGACCAGCACTTTCACGTCGCGCGAGGCCTTGGCATCCAGCGCCTTGCCCTGGGCCGAGAAAATCTGTGCATTGGCCTGCAGCAGGTCCTTGCGTTCCATGCCCGGGCCGCGCGGTCTGGCGCCGACCAGCAGGGCGTAGTCGGCCTTGTCAAAAGCCTCTTCGGGCTTGTCGCTGGCCTCAACCCCGGCCAGCAGGGGGAAGGCGCAGTCGCTGAGCTCCATGACCACGCCCTGCAGGGCGTCCATTGCAGGCGGGATTTCCAGCAGCTGAAGGATCACGGGCTGGTCCTTGCCCAGCATGTCGCCGGCGGCAATACGGAAGGCAAGCGAGTAACTGATCTGACCGGCGGCACCGGTGATGGCTACGCGTACAGGCTGTTTCATGTTGAGGTTCCCCTGGATGATGCTCTGAATTCACGCCGCATGCGGTGTCTTGTGCCGGGCTCAAAACCTGGCCTCCACAATGCGACAATTCGATCTGGAACCCGCCAGTCTACACCAGCTGCAGTCTGTGCCGCGAGTCAATCCCGGCCGCCGGTGCTTGCTTCGAACAGGCCAATGACGGTACCGGCCGGGGTGGCAAGCCGGGCATAACGCCCGTAGTCGGGAATCTCACGCGGCGTCAGGGCCACCCCGCCGCCCAGGTTTTGCACCTGTTCCAGAATGGTTTCCAGATTGCTCACCCGCAGGTAGGCCTGGCAGGCGCCGGGCACTGGCGGGTTGTTTTCCTGCATTAATGCCAGGCACAGGCCATCGCTGCAGTACTCCAGGTAGCGGCTGCCGTGAGGCTGGAAGTGCCAGCCGAAAAGTCGCTCAAGAAAGACTGCGCATCCTTGTGGGTCCGGACTGCGCCATTCGATATGCGAAACGGGCCGGGATGAAACCGTGGGCATGATTCGCCTCTCCCTGTTATTTCAGCTGCGCTGTGCCTGCCGCGCTATAGTAGCGTTTGTAACGCCAGACTTCTGTAAATCCGGCCTGAGGAAAGCGCTTGTCCTGTGTGATCTGGTGGGTGCGTCGCGACCTGCGCCTGCATGACAATCCGGCCCTGCATGCTGCCGTGCAGACGGGCGCCCCGGTGGTGCCGGTCTATATTCACGCTCCCGCTGAGGAAGGTGTGTGGGCGCCGGGTGGCGCTGCTCGCTGGTGGCAATATCACAGCCTTGATGCGTTGGCGTGCGGGCTCGTCGAGGCGGGTAGCCCGCTGGTGATCAGGGCCGGCGAGAGCCTTGCCGAATTGCGCAAGCTGGTGGCCGAAACCGGCGCCACGGCAGTGTACTGGAACCGCCTGTATGAACCTGCGCGGGTTGCTCATGACCGCGAGATCAAGCAAAAGTTGCGTGAACAGGGGGTGGCGACAGCGTCTTTTAATGGTGCCCTGCTGTGTGAACCCTGGGCGGTGCGCACTTCGCAGGGAAACCCCTACAGGGTGTTTACTCCGTTCTGGCGGCAGTTGGCCGCGAGGCTTGACGAACAGGCGCCCTTGCCGGCCCCGGGTCGCTTGTCGGGGCCGGCAAGGGCGCCCCGGAGTACGCCACTGACCGGGCTGGGTCTGTTACCGGCAGTGAACTGGGCAGGCGGGCTGGCGGCCAGCTGGTCTCCGGGCGAGGCGGGCGCGCTGGCACGACTGGAGCAGTTCCGCGACTCTGCGCTGACCGGCTATGAAAGTCACCGCGATGATCCGGCGCGCGATGGCGTGTCGGGCCTGTCGCCCTGGCTGCATCATGGCGAAATATCGCCGCGCCAGGTGCTGGCGGCAGTGCGTGAGCGGCCCGGGGCGCAGGCTTTTACACGACAGTTGGGCTGGCGCGAATTTGCCCATCATGTGTTGTTTAATTTCCCGGATTGCCCGGAAAAGCCGCTCAATCCCGACTTCGAACATTTCCCCTGGCGCCGGGATTATCAGGAGTTGCTGGCCTGCTGGCAGCAGGGCCGAACCGGCTTCCCAATCGTGGATGCCGGCATGCGTCAGCTTTGGCACACCGGCTGGATGCACAACCGCGTGCGTATGATCGTGGCCTCGCTGTTGGTGAAGAATATTCGCGCGCCTTGGCAGGATGGCGCGAGCTGGTTCTGGGATACCCTGGTGGATGCTGATCTGGCCAACAATTCTCTGGGCTGGCAATGGGCCGGTGGCTGCGGCGCGGATGCGGCGCCGTATTTCCGTATATTCAATCCGGTGCGCCAGGGCGAGCGCTTTGATCCTGACGGCGATTATGTGCGTCACTGGGTGCCCGAGCTTGAAGCGGTCCCGCAGCGTTATCTGCACCAGCCCTGGCGTATGCCGGATGTGATGCAGGCGGATTGCGGTGTGCGCCCGGGGCGTGATTACCCGTTTCCGGTGATTGATCTGGCGCGCAGTCGCGAGGAAGCGCTTGAGGCTTTTCGCAAGCTGCGGGGAAGATAACCCCGGCTGACCCTGTACCGTAGCCGTGGTGCTGGGGTAAGCTTCCGCCTTTGATTGCGGCCACCGGCCCCCTGAGTGAACGATCCGCAATGTCCGTATATACACGCGTCGAACGCGAGGAGCTTGAGGCTTTTTTGCGCCGTTACGAGATCGGACCGCTGGTCGATTTCAGAGGCATCAGTGCGGGCATAGAAAACACCAATTATTTTGTGACTACTGCAGACGGTGAATGGGTGCTGACCCTGTTTGAAACCGTCAGTGCCAGCGAGTTGCCCTATTTCCTCAATCTCATGCACCACCTGGCGCGGCGCGGCCTGCCGACCGCGGCGCCGTTGGCCGACCGGGAAGGGGGGTTCTTGCAGCAGCTCAATTCGCGACCGGCGGCGCTGGTGCGGCGCCTGCCGGGCGCAAGCCCGGAGCAGCCCAACGCTATCCAGTGCGAGGCTATGGGCGGGGTGCTGGCCAGGATGCACGAGGCGGGGCAGGATTATCCGGCTACCCGACAGAACTCACGTGGTCCGGCATGGTGGACACCTACCGCCGAGCGTCTGGCCCCGGTGCTGACGCAAGCCGATGCCCGTTTGTTGCATGAGGAGCTCGCTTTTCAGCGTCAGGCGAGTCATGTCGACCTGCCGTGCGGGGTGGTCCACGGCGATCTGTTTCATGACAACGTGCTGTTTGAGGGGGACCGGCTGACCGGTGTGATTGATTTTTACTACGCCTGCAACGATGTTCTGCTCTACGATCTGGCTGTGGCGGTGAATGACTGGTGCAGTGACGGCGAAGGCCGACTTGATGACGAACTGCAGGCGGCGGTGTTCAGCGGGTACAGCTGCGTTCGCTCGCTGGCCGCAGTCGAACGCAGCAGCTGGAACACCCTGTTGCGTGCGGCGGCGCTGCGCTTCTGGTTGTCACGCCTTTACGACCAGCATTTCCCCCGTGCTGGTGAGATGACCCACACCAAGGATCCGCAGATGTTCCGACGCATACTACTGGAACGTATCGAGCGGCCGGTGACGCTTCCAGAGCCGGCCTGAATTGCCCCCAAGATAACCTCTCGTCTATGGCGTTTGTATGCGCGGGGTGTTTTAGGTCCTGGACCTTAAGACGTCCCAAGGCCTAAAACTTCAGGTTTTTATAGTTTCGTGCGTTTGAAGATGGTTTCCGGCAACAGCCGGATGATCAGCATGATCCAGCGCCAGTACCAGCGCGTATAAATCACATCCCGGCGCCCTTGCAGTGCCCGCATGATATCCCGCGCAGTCTGCTCCGGATGCGCTGTTAGCAGGGCCGGGGTGTCATGATTCGCGGTCATCCGGGTGGCGACAAACCCGGGCTTGACGGTGATCACCCGTACCCGGCTGCCGGTACTGGCGAAGTGGTTGCGCAGTCCCGAAAGGTAGGTGGAGAAACCGGCCTTGGCAGCGCCGTAGTAATAGTTGGAAGCTCGCCCGCGGTCTCCGGCAACCGAGGAAATGCCGATAATAAAGCCTTCCCCGGCCTGTTCGAAATGACGGGCCGCCTGGTCCAGAACGCTGATGCAGCCGGTGAGATTGGTGTCCAGGATCCGGCGGGCGTGATCAAAGTCCCGGCGTGCATCGTTGTGATCGCCGAGCAGTCCGGTCGCGCAGACCACGCCCTGCGGAGCGGGCTGCAGTGATTGCCAGAAATCCGCATGGCTGTCCGGGTCCAGGGCTTCGAAGTGGGCGACGGTTACCGGCACTTCATAACGCAGCTCAATATCTTTGGCTTCACGTTCCAGTGCGGCGCTGTCGCGCCCGGCCAGGATCAGGCCGAAATCGCGGCTGGCCAGTGCCGCAGCAAGCGCCAGGGCAATCTCGCTGGTGCCGCCGAGGATCAGTACTTGTCTCTGTTCAGCCGATGTTGCCGTCATGTCAGGCCCAGCCTTTGTGATTGCAGTGAGGAAAAGCGGTTGTGCGGGTCCACTTCGCGTTTTAGC
>SLRW01000069.1 GCA_007130745.1 Gammaproteobacteria bacterium | reverse complement strand
TGAAGCGCATGAAGACGACGAAGGGCATGAAGGGAAATAGAGGGGCGGTATTGCTCCCGATGTGATTCCCCCTTCATGCGCTTCATGTTTCGCTTTTGATGTTTTCTTTGCGGCTTCGCGGCTTTGCGTGAGAAAAAGTCAAAATTAATCCGTGCGCGAAGCGCACACCGCACCGACGGAAAACAGAAAACGGAACACGGAAAACGACCGGCAAAGCCGGTCACTCAGCCTGCGGCTGAGTCTCCGGCTGATCCTGCCGCGGCCAGGCCCGCAGCACGGCCTGGACCAGGGTGGCCAGCGGGATAGCGAAGAAGATGCCCCAGAAGCCCCAGATGCCGCCAAAGAAAAGAATGGCGGCAATAATCGCCACGGGGTGCAAATTCACCACCTCGGAGAAGAGAATGGGTACCAGGATGTTGCCATCCACGAACTGGATAATACCGTAGGCGATCAGCACCCACGCCATTTCCGCCGAAAGCCCGAACTGGAAATAGGCCACAGCGGCCACCGGCAGCGTCACCACAGTGGCACCGATATAGGGAATCAACACCGAGAAACCGGTGAGCGCAGCCATCAGCATGGCGTACTCCAGCCCCAGCAGGCTGAAGGTGATGTAGGTGACTACCCAGACGATGATGATTTCCCAGATCTTGCCTCGCACATAGTTGCCGACCTGCTCATCCACCTCGACCCAGACCTGGGCGGCCAGACCACGATTGCTCGGCAGATAACGACCAAACCAGGCCAGGATGGCATGTTTATCCTTGAGCATGAAGAACACCAGGATAGGCATCAGCACGGCGTAGACCATGAAGGTCAGCACGCCAACGCCAAACGACAGGGTGCGTGAAAGCACTTCCTGACGAAACAGGGCCAACTCATCACCGATACCGGCCATAAACTGCTGAAGCTGGTCTTCACTAAAGAACAGGGGATACTGCTCGGGCAGGGTTTCCAGCAGACGCTGCCCCTCATCAATCATCACCGGCAACTGCTGGAACAACTGGGTAACCTGACGCACCAGCACCGGTACCACGGCCACCACCAGGAAAAACAGCACAGCCAGAAACAGCATGAAAACCAGTGATGCCGCCGCCAGCCGTGGAATACGCCAGCGCTCCATCTGCCGCACCAGGCCTTCCAGCAGATAAGCCAGAATCACACTGGCGATCACCGGCGCCATGAGGTTGCCAAACCAGATAATCAGCAACAGACCAACCAGCAGACTGATGGCAAGAAAAACCACCTGCGGGTCAGAAAAATAGCGCTGGAACCAGGCCTTCAGGGCTTCCATGGCAAGACTGGCCTTATCGGATCAGTGGGCGGGCTCAACACTTGCGCAGCACAAAAAAACCCACGCCATTGGGGGCCTGACGCTTTTCCACCAACCGGTTACCGGTCTGGGAAGCGTAGGCCTTGAAATCCTGCAGCGCCTTGCGCGCATCTACCTTGATCATTACCAGGTCACCCACATCCAGATCATTAAGCACCTGGTTGGTGCGCAGTACATGCAGGGGCGCCTGAACGCCGGTGAGGTCAAGTTCCACCTTATAATGCGCCATAACTCCATTCTCCCGTCGGGCAGATGCCCACACCGCCATCATAATGTATCGTTAACTGTTACAGAAAGCCTGTCTGTCTGAACATACAACGGCCGGCAAGGTCAAAACCAGTGGCCCGGTCCAGTCAGTTTGCATCATACCATTGCGGCCCATGCGTTCGCCGAAAACCGCGGAACCGGGCCTGAGGAGAGAGTCACACCTTGAAGCGTTCTTTCCTGCCAAGCCTGCTGCTGATCATGGCATTGATCACAGCAACCAGTGCCGGCGCCCACTCAGGCGCGATTGAGCTGCCCATGATTGGCGACCCGGCCGATGCCGTGATGTCCCCCGCCGAGGAAAGACGACTGGGCCAGCGCATCATGACTGATATCCGTGCCCGCGGTATGGTTATCGACGAACCCGAACTCACTGCCTGGCTGCGCGAAGTCGGTTATCGACTGGTGGCCCAGGCCGACCGCCAGGATCAGGAATTCCATTTCTTCATCATTGACAGCCCGGGGATCAACGCGTTCGCCCTGCCGGGCGGTTTCATCGGGGTCAATACCGGGCTGGTCCTGGCCAGCCGCAACGAAAGTGAGCTCGCGGCGGTACTCGCCCACGAAATCACCCACGTCACCCAACGTCATATTGCCCGTCGCGTCGAGGCCACCCGCGGGGTAGACATGGCCACCGCTGTCACGGTACTGGCGGCTATCCTGCTCGGCGGCGGCGACCCCAACATTCTGGCGGGGGCGATTTCCGGGGGGCTCGCGGCATCTGTGCAGAACACCATCAATTACACCCTGGCCTATGAATACGAAGCCGACCGGATTGGTATCAATCTGATGGCCGGCGCCGGCTTTGATCCGGAAGGCATGGCCAGCTTCTTCGAACGTCTGGAACAACAGAGTCGTTTCCGTGAAGGCGGGCTGGAGGAATTCCTGCGCACGCACCCGGTCACCAGCGCGCGCATTTCAGAGGCCCGTAACCGGGCCCGCAACATGCCTCCCGTAAATGCCACTGACAGCATGAGCTATCTGCTGGCCCGGGCGCGCTTGCGGGTGATGAACGCACGCACCACTGCCCAGGCGGCGGAATATTTCACCGAGGCAATACGCCGGAGCGAAGGCCATGAATTGAGCGCGGCGCGCTATGGCCTGGCGCTGACATATAAATCCACAGGCAAGACCGGCGAGGCTCTGAAAATTCTGCACGCCCTGATGGAAGATCACCGCCAGGTCCCTGCGCTGCGGCTGGCACTCGCCCGCGCCCAGGCTGCCGATGGCGCCCCCGAAGCAGCCCTTCAAACTCTGGCGCGGGCAAACGAGGTCTTTCCCGGCAACTATGCCCTGAACATTGAATACGCCGGACTGCTGCTGGAACAGAACCAGGCCGAAGCGGCCCGTGAGCGGCTGCTGCGAGTGGAATACGAAGGCAACCCGGATGCACGGCTGTTAAGGCTGCTGGCGCGCAGCGCACAGGCTACTGAGCGCCCCGTGGACGCGCATTCCTACCTCTCGGAATACAACCTGTTGCTGGGCGATCTTAACGAAGCCATTGCCCAGTTGCGCCTGGCGCTGGAAATCGAAAACCTCGACCCGGCCCAGCGCGAGCGGCTGGAAGACCGCCTGGAGGAATTGCGCAGAATTCGCCGAACCTGAGTAAACGGGTCAATCAGGAATGCGAAGCACAAAGGCCTGCGGCCCCGGCTCAATCACAACCGGCGCACTGACCTTGTTGCTGAATGGATTGGCGCGGCTGCCCTCC
>SLRW01000084.1 GCA_007130745.1 Gammaproteobacteria bacterium | reverse complement strand
CCGAGCACGTGCAGGTGCAGGTGGAATACGGTCTGGCCGGCCGCGCTGTTGCAGTTGAATACAGTACGGTAGCCGGCCTCCGCGATGCCTTCCTGTCGGGCGATTTTCTGCGCCGCCAGGTACATCCGGCTGACCACCGAGGCATTGTCCGGCGTCAGATCATTTAGCGTAGGGATATGTTCACGCGGAATCACCAGCACGTGGGTGGGAGCCTGGGGATTAATGTCGCGAAAGGCCACCACATGCTCATTCTCCAGCACGATATCGGCATTTATCTCGCCGGCGGCGATCTTGCAGAACAGACAATCCTCGCTCATTGGCATACGCTCCTTAATCCGCATTGCCCTGGCTGATGGGCTGACGACCACTGAAGGCGTGGCTCAGCGTCCCGCCATCAATGTACTCCAGCTCTCCGCCGATAGGCACGCCGTGGGCAATACGACTGGCCCGGGCGCCGTGATCCTGCGCCAGGCCGGCAATGTACTGCGCCGTGGCTTCGCCCTCCACCGTGGGATTGGTGGCGATAATGACTTCAGTAACAGAGTCACGCAGACGCGCCACCAGCCGGTCCAGCCCCAGCTCTTCGGGTCCGATCCCGTCCAGCGGCGAAAGATGACCCATGAGCACAAAATAAAGCCCGTTGTAGCCGGCTGCGCGCTCCACCGCCAGCACATCGGCCGGGGTTTCCACCACACACAGCTGGCTGCGGTCTCGGCGTTCGGAACGACAGATAGCGCACACCGGCTCCTCGGTGAGCATCCGGCATTCACTGCAATGACCAATTCCCTCGGTCGCTTCAAGCAGTGCTGATGACAGCCGACGAGCGCCGTCACGGTCGCGCTCCAGCAGATGAAAAGCCATGCGCTGGGCCGAGCGCGGGCCCACTCCCGGCAGACTGCGCAGGGCTTCAATCAGGCTGGTGAGCAGGGGCGAATAGGCCATCTCGGGATAGCTTGACGCTAGAACGGCAGGTTCATGCCGCCGGGCAGGTTCAGCCCGGAAGTCAGTCCGGAATACTTCTCCTGCATGGTCTCCTCGACCCGGCGCACCGCATCATTCACGGCCGCCGCGACCAGGTCTTCCAGCATTTCTCGGTCATCACCCATCAGCGAATCATCAATGCTGATACGACGGATTTCATGGCGCCCGGTCATGGTGGCCTTGACCATGCCACCGCCCGCCTCGCCGGTTACCTCCATGCTGGCCAGCTCTTCCTGCATTTTCTGCATATTGGCCTGCATTTCCTGGGCCTGCTTCATGAGTTTTCCCATGCCACCCTTCATCTACAATGCCTCCATTACGTTGGGGTAGTGGTTCAATCCAGTGGTTTGACTGAATCCGGATTCAGTCTGGCGCCAAACGTCTGCTCCAGTGCCCGCACGTTGGGGTCGCTCTGCACGGCCTCCAGCGCCGACTGCTTGCGCGCATCCTGGCGGCGCTCCTCTCGCCGGGCGGGGGTTTCGCCCTCACCCTCAGCGACACTGATATCCAGTTTCAGTTCGGCATCATCGTGAAAGCGCCGCAGGGCTTCCAGCAGCCTTTTCTCCGCCGCCGGCAAGCGCAGATTGGCATGCACCGGATCCAGCTGCAGGGTGATTTTGTTGCCCTCACGCCCTTGCATCCAGCAATTCACCGCCAGTTGCTGCGCCGCGCCACGCAGATTCAGCGCCTGCACCATGCTGACCCAGTCACTACCGGCGGCGGCCACAGGCGCATCGTCTGCCACTTCAGAAACCGGACCCGGAGGCGCAGTATCCGGGCTTTCCGTCGCCGTCGGGGACGCAGGCTCCACCGCCGGCGCGGGCGCCGCCGGGGCTGCCGACGCGGGCGCCGATTGTACTGCGGCGGCCGCGCCTGCGGCTCTGGCCCTGGATTGACCCGGGGCCGGTGACCCACCCCCGGAATCAGGCCGGAAAGCCAGCATGCGCAGTATCACCATCTCGAAGCCGCCACGTGGCTCCGGCGCCAGCGGCAAATCACGCCGGCCGATCAGCGCGATCTGATACCACAACTGTATATCCTCGGCAGCGATGCCTTGCGCCAGCGCGGCAATCTGTTCGCGTTCACCGGCACCTGCCTCAAGGGCATCGGGCAGATGCTGATGCAGGCCGACCTGTTGCAGCGCCACAGCCATCTCCTCAAGCACCCCGGCATAATCCGGCGCCCGTTCATCCAGTCGCCGCAGGGCAGCCGTCAGGGCCTCTTGATCGCTATCAGCCAGCGCCTTGAGAATATTCCAGACATGGTCCCGATCAATGGTGCCAAGCATGACGCGGACATCGTCATGCCGCACCCGACCAGCGCCAAAGGCAATCGCCTGATCCAGCAGGCTGAGACCATCGCGCATACTGCCCTCGGCGGCACGCGCCAGCAATTCCAGGGCTTGCGCCTCGAATTCAATGCCCTCGGCCTCCAGTATCTTCGCCAGCTGCGACTGAATCATCCCCGGCGTCATGCGCTTGAGATTGAATTGAAGACAACGCGAGAGCACCGTCACCGGCAATTGCTGGGGATCGGTGGTGGCGAGCAGGAACTTCACATGCGGCGGCGGCTCTTCCAGCGTCTTGAGCAACGCGTTGAAGGAGTGTTTGGAAAGCATGTGTACCTCGTCAATGAGATACACCTTGTAACGCCCGCGACTGGGAGCGTACTGGACGTTATCCAGCAGCTCCCGGGTATCATCAACGCGGGTGCGCGAGGCGGCGTCCACCTCGATCAGATCCACAAACCGGCCTTCATCAATTTCCCGGCAGGCGCTGCATTCACCGCAGGGCGTTGCGCTGACACCCTGCTCGCAATTAAGACAGCGCGCCAGAATCCGCGCCACAGTGGTCTTGCCCACCCCCCGGGTGCCGGTAAACAGAAAAGCATGGTGCACGCGATCGGCATCCAGCCCATTGCTCAACGCCTGCAGCACATGCTCCTGCCCGACCATCTCCTCGAAGGAACGCGGCCGCCATTTACGCGCCAAAACCGTATAGCTCATCGGAAACCTCGCCCTTTCCCTGCCGGGAAAGGGAGTTTGAAGTTTTCAGTTTGAAGTTTTCAGTATACAGGTAGCTCGCTCGCGGACATACCGGCATGCACGGGCATCGGGCAAAGCATATCTGCCGCGAAATGAACGCGGATAAACGCGGATAAAAACATCAAGCATGAAGCGCACGAAGGGTCGGGGGACGCCCCGAAGACAGGTGGCACACCTTCTGGATTCCCGCCTGCGCGAGAATGACGGACGACTCAAAGGGCAGAACAAGATAAATGCACAGCCACCGAAATCACCGAACACACCGAGACAAGATTCTCTCCGTGAGCTCCGTGGACTCTGTGGCTCATCAACCTGCCCT
>SLRW01000134.1 GCA_007130745.1 Gammaproteobacteria bacterium | reverse complement strand
GGCGGATTGATTTCGGACTTCGGCGCATCGATAACCGTTTCGGGCGCGCCCCGCACGGTGGCGATGCATTTGCCCGCTATCTCTCCGGGCTGATCTATGAACTCAATGGCGAATACAGCGATGCGCGCATTTCGCTGCGCAAGGCGCTGGAAGTTTACGATGCCCATAACGATCTGCCCGTTCCCGATGAACTGCTGCGACGGCTGATCCTGCTCTCGGAACGCGACGGGCTCACCGATGAAGCCCGCCAGTATCGCGAGCGGCTGGGGCAGGATGCGCAAGCTCTGGCCACCGGGCACGGCGAGGTATTTGTCGTCCTGCACAACGGTCTGGCGCCGGCGCTTGAGTCACATTCGCTCACCGTGCAGGACTGGAGCAGCGGCTATTATTACCGCATCGCCCTTCCCGCCCTGCGCCCCAGAAGTGGCACGGCTACCCGGGCCGTGGCCGTGAGCGGGGAACACCGCGCGGTGAGTGAAGCCGTGGAGAATATTGCACTGGTTGCCCGCCGCGATCTCGATGCCGCCCTGCCGGGGCTGCAGGCCCGGGCCATTGCCCGCAATGTCGCCCGTCATCAGGCCTCTCGCGCAGTCAGCGAGGAAAGTGAAACACTGGCGTTACTGCTCAACTTTTTCGCCACCGCGGCCGAACAGGCCGACACCCGCAACTGGCGCACACTGCCCGCCAACATCCACTTGTTGCGCTTGCCCCTGCCCGAGGGTACATATGATATTGAGGTGGAACTCTTCGGCACCGGCAGGACCACAGCATCAGCGCGGGTATTCGAAAATATCGAGGTGCGCCCCGGTGGAATGCACTTTTATTCACTGCACTGGATTCCGCGAGATTTCCAGCTCAGGAGAACACAATGAAAAACATCACCCTGATTGTCATGGCCACGACATTACTCGCTGCCTGTGCCCACACCGGAGCACCCGACCCGCACACGCCCCCTGACTGGGTCAGTGGCGACAGCCGGGACTACCCGCAGGCGCAATACCTGCTGGGCCGCGGCCAGGCAGAGCGCCCCGATCTGGCCCGTGACCGCGCACGCGCCGATCTGGCCCGTATTTTCGAGGTCGCCATCAGTGAAGCCACCCGCGACATACAGACCTTCACCAGCACCCGGGAAGGCGCGGACAGCGGCAGTGACATCCGCCGCGCTCTGCAGACGCACACCGAGCGGGTCATCAGCGGGGTGGAAATCGCCGACCAGTGGCGAGACCCCGACAGTGAACAGCAGCATGCCCTGGCCATATTGCCTCGCAGCCGCGCCACCCGGAGCCTGCGCGAACAGATCGGCGAACTCGACAGGGCCACCAGCCAGTTGATCGAGCGGGCCCGGGACAGCAACGAGCCCTTGAGACAGGCCGGCGCGGCGACACGCGCGCTGGAGCTGCAACATCAACGCCAGGCACTGCAGCGTTCGTTGCAGGCGATCGACGCCGATGGCCGGGGCGTGGCGGCGCACTGGAGCGTGGCGGAGTTGTCAGAATCCCACCGCGAGCTGATCCAGCGCATCCATATCCAGCCCCGGGCCAGCGGCCAGGACAGCGAACGCCTGACACAGATGCTTGGCGGCGCGCTGGCCGAGGCCGGCTTCAGTGTCAGCGAACGGGGGCCTTACCGGATGAGCGCGCAGCTCGACTACGAACGCATGGGTCCACGCGATGGCTGGTACTGGTACCGGGGCAGCCTGCGCACCACACTTGAAGATGCACACGGCACCACCCGTGACAGCCAGTTGTGGGATTTGCGAATCTCGGCCAGCGAAGCTGAACTGGCGCGGGCGCGCCTGTTCGAGGAGATCGAGAAGCTACTGCGCGCCCAGGTGGCCTCGGCCCTGCGCGGCCCGGGCGACGATTCCCCCTGAACCCGGAACCTACTCCTGCGGGTCGTTCCGCCGGCGCCAGCGTTCTATCAACATGGGCTGGAGCTTGAGGTTAAGCGCAAACATGGGGATAAATATGACCATCCCCACCAGCAGGGCATCATCCCGGCTCAATTCCACGAACAGGTTGATCAGGGCCACAAGCAGCGCCGTCAACAGCAGCGGCGGCGTCACGAAGCCGAACATTACCCTTGGCGGTTGCTGTCCCGGTGGCGTCTCATTCATCTTCCATTCTCCATTTGATTGCCGGGGACACAGCCCCGGCGTTTTCGCATTCAGGGATTTTGCGCCCGCCACAGGCGTAGCAGACCGAAACGTCGCATCAATATCCGCTCCCGCAGGCGGCGGGGCAACAGCCAGGACAGCCAGTACAGCTTGCGACTGCCATTACCCACCCGCAACATCGCCGGGGGCTTGCGGCGCTGACTGGCGCGGTACACTGCGCGAGCCACCACCGCTGCGGGGCTGGCACCCACCTGGGAGGCACCGGCACGAGCAAGAATATCGTTGCTCACCGGCGCATACAGTGATTCGTCCTTTTGCTGCAGACTCACGCCGGCCACGGCAGTCTCTCCAAAGCGCGAGGCGATCGCGCCCGGAGCCACCGTCATCACACCAATATTGAAAGGTGCCAACTCCATGCGCAGTGCATCGGAAAAGGCATGCAGCGCGGCCTTGGAACCACAATAGGCCCCGGCAAAAGGCGTCACAAAATCGGCCGACACGCTACCGATATTGATAACCAGGCCGCCGCCGTGTCGCACCATGCCCGGCACCACCGACTGGCACAGCGCCACCGGCCCCACCACATTGGTTTCAAACTGTCGGCGCAGACGACTCAGGGGCATCTCGGCCAGCGGCCCCATGGCGCCAAAGCCGGCGTTATTAATGAGTATATCCACTGCGCCATGCTCTTCCTCAATGCGCGTGACCGCCACATCAATGCTCATCTGGTCGTTCACGTCCAGGGTCATGACATTGAGCCCGCGCGCGCGCAACGGCTCGAGTTTTTCCTCGCGCCGGGCGGTGGCATACACCCGGTGACCAGCCTCGTGCCAGGCCAGCGCCAGGGCTTCTCCAATACCGCTGGAGCAACCGGTCACCAATACTGTGAGATGACGCGAGGCCATCGTATTTACCTCCAGTTCATACACCATCACGGCAGGCCAGAAGTTTAACAGGCCACGGGCACAACGTAAGCTTTGTGGCCTTTTATATTGTCTATCTCACCCGCGCCAACCGGGCCGCAACCGAGCAAGCGCTTGACCAAATCCCCGGATGGCGCGTTAAATGTCATGCATAAAAGGACAAGTCATCCCCCCGGTCGTCTCAACGACGCCGGTTCGACAAACACAGGTGGAACCATGGGCATATTAGGCAACTTCCTGCGTGAAGCACGCTATATACGCAACACCATCCGCACCCTGCGCAGTATCAAGCATATCGACATGGACGGCAGCTATACCGC
>SLRW01000094.1 GCA_007130745.1 Gammaproteobacteria bacterium | reverse complement strand
TCGGCGAACAGCTGCAGATCCTGCGCCGCGCGCAACACCAGTCCGGCGCCGGCCTCAAAACGATCACGCCCGGCATCCGCGCCGCGCACGGTGAAACTCTGGCCGGAGTTATCACCCACAAAGCGGGCGTTGATCTCGGCGCCGTCATCCTGCAGATCACGCACATAGCCGGTACGCAGGGTAGGCGTCCAGCGCGTACCGTTGGCGGTTTCTCGTGGCAGCGCCGCCTCCAGCCGCAGGCTGAGCTCAAGCCGGCTGGTCGAATCGGACTCGATATCCAGGCCACCGGCCACATCTTCGTCAAAGCTGTCGCGGCTGATACGCGACCAGTCCAGCCCCAGCGAGGGTCGTATCAGCAAGCCGTCATCGAAAAATGCGGCGGTGTAGCCCCCATCGACGCCAGCAAACAATTCGCTGCCGTTATAGTCGGCCTCGACCTCATCTCCCGTCGCTACAATTTCGCGGCGGGAATCAAAATCCAGCCAGGCGCCGCCGGCGAGCACGTCCACATTCCATTGTCCGCTGGTATACAGCCCGTACCCGGCCAGACGCAGGTTATCCACATTGATCTGGTCCCGCGTCCCCTTGCGTTCGGTACGTGAGGAACCCAGACCGAAAGCTGCACCCAGACGCCAGTTTTCACCCGCACTCTGGTCATAGCCCACACTCAGGCCACTTATGCGGTAGTCGGCATCCGCCGCGCCATCATTGCCGTCAAGCGTGCCCCGGGTATGAAAACCGCGTGCCCAGGCCCGGTGATCGGCCTCCGCAAGCTCCACATACTCTTCCGGCGCAAACACCCCGCGCGCGCCCACGGCCGCCACCTGCACCGGTGAGACACTGTCGCTGCGCGCGGCCACCCGCAGGGCTTCGCTGCGCGCGCGCAGACTGCCCCGGAAGGCATCAGCGGCACGGAACAGGGCCGGGTTTTGAGCCGCATGTACCTCGCCGGAAAGATCATCCAGCGCCCGCCCGGCACCGTCATCCCCGCGGGTACCCAGCAGTTCGTTACGGAAGGCCTCCAGCTCCGGGGACATATTATCGGCATCACTGAGCGCGTTGAGCGCTCCCCCCACGGCCAGGCGATTGGTGGTAGTCGCTATACGCAGGTTGGCAAAATCTCGTTCCAGACCCAATACGCCGCTGGTGTAGAGATCGCTGTCATCAATGGCAAAAAAGCCCGCCTCAATGCGTTCAAAGGTGCTGCCGTCAAAATTGGTGTTTTCAAACAACTCGAAGCTGAAACTGGTCGGCATAGCACCACCCCAGTCACCAACATCGGGGTCCACCAGCAGCGTCGCGCTGTCGCCCACATTCAGTATCTGTCCGCCCATATCCAGGCGGCCGAAATCAATTTCATTCTGGTTCGCCCGCAAAGCCAGCGTGGTCTGCTCACCAAATTGCGAAGCCGCGCCGAATGTAGCCTGGCGATCCAGCAGATCCAGCTCCCCGGCGACCAGATTGAGACCCCCGGCAAATACCTGATCCTCGGTGACACGCCAGCTCACCCCGGCGGCATCCACCTGCAGAGTGGTGAGCCCCGATGTCTGGCCCAGCTCACCTGTATCCATGGCCCCGGCCAGCAGGCGCAGGGTGCCGGTGCCGGTAGCACTGATGGTGCCGGCGACTACACCGCCACTGTGGTAATCAAACTGACTGGCCCCGCCACCCAGCGCCACATTACCGCCCACCAGGGCCTGACCGCCCTGCACAAAAGTGGTGTCGCCGGCGCCAAGCGTGACATTTCCGTCGATGAGGCCGTCATTGTTCACCCCGTGTTCGGCGGAGCTATCAAACACCACATCTCCCTTAATTTCACCGCTGGCGGCATTCTGCAGCAGATTCTCGAAATTACCGACGAAATGCACCGCCGTACCACCACCATCGCGCTCGATGAGGCCGTAATTGACCACATCGCCGGCGGCGTTCTCCACCCGCAGGGCAGCGTCGTTACTGGCGATGATGCTGCCGAGATTATCCAGCGCAGCACCGGCGCCGGCCAGCACCACACCATGCTGGTCACCACTGATAACACCAGCTGCATGATTGGCAAGGTAGCCGTCATCACGCAGTATTACTGCCTCACCGCCGCTGGAAGTAATCTCGCCGCGATTGTCGATACGCCCGTCACCGGAAAGATCCACCCCGATGCCGGCAGCATCGATCAGACCTTCGTTGAACACCTGTTCCAGGTCGGTCACCAGCGCATCGCTGTTATCCGAACGCAACACGGCATCGGCTGCGTTACTTATCGTGCCCGTATTACCGGTCAGCTCCACCGCGATGCCATCAACACTTTCAATCGTGCCGGTGTTATTCAGGCTGACCACGTCCAGATCTTCACCCTGAATCCCGCCGAGCTCGCCGCTGATCAGACCCCGGTTGTCCAGCTCCACGACCCGGATGTCTTCCGGGTCGACGGTGGTGTCGACATCCATGCTGACAGCCACGCCACCCTCGGCCCGAATTTCACCATCGCTGCGGTTGATCAGTCGCGCGCCGTTATTAAAACGCAGCGCCTGCCCATCCAGGGCCACAATCTCGCCGTTATTCGACACATTGCCACCGACAAGGTGCACAGCGGTGCCGGAGGCCGCCTCAATCAGGGCTCCGGGGTTGTTATTCAGGGTCGCACTATCGCCCATAAAAACTGCCCCGGCGGCATCTTCACCCGAGCGAATCACACCGGTATCTTCAATGCATTCGCCGTCCTCGCGCCGGCAACTGTTGGTCAGGAAGCCCTCCTCACCATCCATTCTCACCGCCCGGCCATCACCGCCATCAAGCAGATCAATCACGCCGTTGTTGGTCACACTGCCGGAATTTTCCAGCCATACGGCATTGCCGCCCTCAGCCTGGATCAACCCGCTGCTGCTGACCACACCACGGTCCCCGCTGAGATGGATCGCATGATCATCACCCGTGGTGCCGGTACTGATGACCTGGCCATCCGCGGGGTTTTCCTCGTCATCACGCGCCAGCACAAACACCACCGGCCCACCGGACGGGTCATCGGGATCATCGCGCTCCAGATCCAGCCAGATGGCCGTCTGATCACTGCTGACCAGACCCTGTATGTCCAGCAACCAGGACTTGCCCTCGCCAAAGATGGCCGCTTCCCCGGTGACTTCCAGCGAAGCCCCATCCTCGATATTGATGAGGACATTACTGGCATCACCGACAAGCCCGTCCGTAACGGGGTCCGGGCCGCTGCAGACAATCTCGCTGTCATCCACGATCGGCAAGGGGCTGCACTCGGCGCGCACTTCCGGCGCACCCAGCACCAGCACTACCACCAGTGGTGAACAGTAAAGGCCACCGCGACTGGCGAGACAGCGCAGCAAAGGCAATTGGCCAAACATCTAATGAACTCCCGTTAGCACGGATCGGATAGCGTATAACCCGGGAATTGGAGCATTGC
>SLRW01000148.1 GCA_007130745.1 Gammaproteobacteria bacterium | reverse complement strand
TAGCCGATGGTGAAGTTACCCGCCGAGAGTCGTCCGGCGCGGCCGCTGTCGAACAGCCGTGGCGGCAGTGATACCAGCAGGATCAGCAACATTCCGGCGAAAAAACTCATCAACACGGCAAAGGCCACCGCCAGCCAGCCTTCCAGCAGCAGAAAAAGCAGCATGGCCAGCACGGCGCCGCACAAGCTGAAAATTACGGGGCCGCGCCGCGCTACCCAGCGTTCTGCGAGCGCCAGCATGGTTAGTGAGGCCGCCACCTGGGCCAGGTTGAACCAGAACAACGCGGTGGCCAGCCGGTCTATCTCGCCGCGCTGCTCAAGAATACTGGCCATGTAGGCATTGGTGCCGAAGAAAAGCGCGGCAGTGCCGCCAAGCAGAAAGCCCATTTGCCACATCAGCGGTTCCCGCCACGAGGGCAGCCATTGCAGCGAGGGTGGGTCTGCGGCATTGAGTTGGCGGCGGGGCAGGAATAATAGTGCTGCGACAAGCAGGCCCGGCAATGACCAGATCAGCAGTGCCAGTCGCCAGCTGTCGCCGGCCAGGGGCATGATCACGGGCAGCGTCAGCCCGGCGCCGATGAACTCACCCATGAGCATGCCGTTCATGTAACAGGCTGAGCCCAGTGCGATGCGCGTGGGCGTTAGCCAGCGCGGCAACAATGCCGGCAGCGCCGGCTGCATGACGGCAATCGCCAGGCCCATCAGGGCGCTGAACAGCATCAGGTCGGCCACGCCAATGGTCGCGCCGCGGGCTGCCGAAGTGATGGCGACCAGCGCCAGCGCCACGGCCAGTGCATTGCGCGCCCCCAGGCGCATGATCAGCAGCGAGCCCAGCAATGCCCCCACCGCCAGCATGAATACCGGCAGCGTGGTCAGCGCGCCGATATGAGTCTGACTGAGCGCAAGTTCTTCGCCAATAAGCGGGGCCAGAGGCGGCGCCACCAGTATGGGCAGCCTGAGGTACAGCCCGGCCAGCCAGAGCAGGCTCAGAACCCCCAGATCGTGGCCGATGTTGCGCGCTGATGTGTGCAAAACCTGCTCCCGGTTGCTCTGCTGAGCATGATACGCAGGGATGTCCGGTGGACGGTAGGCAGTGCGATGTAACTGTGTTGTAATCAGACCCACAAGGCGGGGGTGCTCGTGACAATTGCCACGGGCTGAGAGAGTCCCTTAGAACCTGCTCCGGATAATGCCGGCGTAGGGAGCCACCGGATCAGTCTCACCCGAGTCCACATCGGTGCACCTCCGCAGCCATGACACCAGAGCAGCATGCTGGAGAGCACCTGATGAGCGCCATTCCCGAAGATCTTAAACGCCGCACATCCGAACTCAATGCCGAGTCTATCCGGCCTTTCCCCGGCTCGCGCAAGGTCTACGTCGATGGCAGTCAGGCGGGTGTTCGAGTGCCCATGCGGGCCATCTCGCAATCGCCTACCGACGCCCTGTTCGGCGCCGAGCCCAATCCTGATATTTATGTTTACGACACCTCCGGGCCCTACACCGATTCGGAGGCGAAGATTGATCTGATGCAGGGGTTGCCACCGCTGCGTCAGCCCTGGATTGACCAGCGCGACGACACCGAGGCGCTGGACGGTCCCACTTCCGAGTATGGCCGCCAGCGGCTGAATGATCCGGCCACCGCCGGGCTGCGCTTTGATGCCACGCGTGCGCCGCGACGGGCCAAAGTGGGCACCAACGTCACCCAGATGCATTATGCCCGGCAGGGCATTATTACGCCGGAGATGGAGTTCATCGCCATCCGCGAGAACATGAAGCGCGCGGAGGCAGCCGGGCTCGGTCATCAGCATCCGGGCCAGTCTTTCGGCGCGGCTATCCCGGTCGAGATCACTCCCGAATTCGTGCGTGACGAGGTGGCCCGCGGCCGCGCCATCATTCCCGCCAACATCAACCACCCGGAAAGCGAGCCGATGATTATCGGGCGAAATTTTCTGGTGAAAATCAACGCCAATATGGGTAACTCGGCGGTGACTTCCAGTATTGCCGAGGAAGTGGAAAAGATGGTCTGGTCCGCCCGCTGGGGCGGCGACACCATCATGGATCTGTCCACTGGCAAGCATATTCACGAAACCCGCGAATGGATCATCCGCAACTCGCCGGTCCCGGTGGGCACGGTGCCCATCTACCAGGCGCTGGAAAAGGTCAACGGCGCCGCCGAGGAACTGACCTGGGAAATCTTCCGCGACACCCTCATTGAGCAAGCCGAGCAGGGCGTGGACTACTTCACCATCCATGCCGGCGTGCGTCTGCCCTATGTGCCAATGACGGCGAAGCGGCGCACCGGGATCGTCTCGCGTGGTGGCTCGATTATGGCCAAGTGGTGTCTGGCACATCACCGGGAAAGCTTCCTCTACGAGCACTTCGAGGACATCTGCGAAATCATGAAGGCCTATGACGTGGCGTTCTCACTGGGCGATGGTTTGCGCCCCGGCTCGATTGAGGACGCCAACGATGAGGCCCAGTTTGCTGAACTGGAAACCCTGGGTGAGCTCACACAAATCGCCTGGAAGCACGATTGCCAGGTGATGATCGAGGGGCCCGGTCATGTGCCCATGCACCTGATCAAGGAGAACATGGACAAGCAGCTTGAGGTCTGTGGCGAGGCGCCCTTTTACACTCTGGGGCCGCTGACCACCGATATTGCGCCGGGCTATGACCACATCACCTCCGGCATCGGTGCGGCCATGATCGGCTGGTTCGGCACCGCCATGCTTTGTTATGTCACGCCCAAAGAGCACCTGGGCCTGCCCAATCGCGATGACGTACGTGAGGGCATCATCACCTACCGCATTGCCGCCCATGCCGCTGACCTGGCCAAGGGCCACCCCGGTGCGCAGGTGCGCGACAACGCCCTGTCCAAGGCCCGCTTCGAGTTTCGCTGGGAAGACCAGTTCAATCTGGGGCTGGATCCGGAAAAGGCAAAAGAATTCCACGATGAAACCCTGCCTAAAGACTCGGCCAAAGTGGCGCATTTCTGCTCCATGTGCGGGCCGAAGTTCTGCTCCATGCGCATCAGCCAGGAAGTGCGCGACTACGCCGCCGAAAAGGGGCTCGACAGCCCGGATGCAGCGCTGGAACAGGGCATGCAGGAGAAGGCCATCGAGTTCCGCAAGCGCGGCGCAAAACTGTATCAGCCGGAATGACCCGCGCCGCTGGCGCGGGCGTCTAAAGCCCAAGGTTTTAAGTCTTAAGACCTTAGGCTTTAAGACTTAACAACGCCCGTGCGTCAGCGCGGGCTACCATCTTGCTGTCAAGGTCCACCAGAGCTTGCGGGTATCCGGCGGGCCGTTCTTGCCCTCGAACAAGGCCAGCTTGATTTCGGTATGCAGGGGGCCGGGTAGCGGGCGTCCGGCGGAGAGGTTTAACTCCTCGCCGAAATTGTCGCCGCCCCGGTCGGCGCGGAAGTCATGCGCCCGCGCCAGCAGT
>SLRW01000046.1 GCA_007130745.1 Gammaproteobacteria bacterium | reverse complement strand
TTTTCGCGCAGGTACGCAGCAAGGTAGAGCAAGCCCAGCGGCGGCTGGCAAATCGTGATAACGCTCGGCTGATAGGGCTTGATCAGAAGTATGCGGACCATGGGTGCTCTCCCCGGGGCGGTTGCAGCCGGCAGAGGTTGCCGGTAGCCCCTCATGCAGCTTGTGAAGCTAGCACTGGAGCGGGTTTGGGTCAAATGCAGGATGCTCCGTCAGGTAGTGATTGGCGCAAACGTTGCATGCCTGATGGGGCGGTCTGGTTGCCGGGGGAGCATAGAACGATTATCGCGCCGGGAGACCTGAGCCGGGACACCGATCAGCGGCCGGTCCAGACCGGTTCGCGTTTCTCAAGGAAAGCGGTGATGCCTTCTTTGGCGTCTTCGGTTTGCAGGGTTTTCTGCAGCATTTGCATGAGGTAGGGCACGGCCTCGTCGAATTCCATCAGTTCCTGTTCATACAGGGCTTGCAGGCCGAGGCGCATGGTCGCCGGTGCCAGGCCGGTCAGCTCATTGACCAGTTCTTCGACACGCGTATCGAGTTGATCGGCGGGCACGGCTTCGTTGATCAGGCCATGGGACTGTGCCGTGGCGGCATCCAGCTTGTGGCCGCGCATGATGAAGTCCATGCCGGCGCGACGAGGCATGACCCGGAACAGGCCGGCCATGACCATATAGGGCCAGATGCCGCGCTTGATTTCCGGCGCACTGAACCAGGCCGAATCGGCGGCGATGACGTGTGTGGCATTGCATACCAGCAACAGGGCGCCGGCCAGCACCGGCCCCTGGGCCTTGACGACGACGGGTTTGCACAGTTTGCGCAGGCGAATGCTCATGTCGTGCAGTTCGCCGCGTTTGGGTACAGTGCTGATGGTTTCGGGCGCGTTTCCGCCCATGCTGGCGAGGTCGGCGCCGGCGCAGAAGATGTCACCCTCGGCGGCAATCACGACCACGCGGATCTCCGGGTCTTCGGCGGCTGCATCCAGGCAATAGATGATTTCATTGGTCATGGCCGGGTTGATAGCATTCTTGCGCTCGGGTCGGGCCAGCGTCAGAGTCATGACGTGATCGCTCAGATCCACGCGGATGGCCTCGAAGACCAGTGAATCCAGTTCGGCACGGGTTTTTTCTGACATGGGGCGTTCCTCGTGATGATGACAATGGCCGCAATTCATAGCACAAGGGAGCAGGCAAGGTGAAATCAGTGCGTACGCAGCCGCCTGTGGCGAAACAGGAAAAGCACGAGTCAGTGTGTCACGGGCACCGCCGCGAGGACCCCTGGGCCTGGCTGCGTGATGAAAACTGGCAGGCGGCCATGCTGGAGCCGCAGCGCCTGCGTCAGGATATCCGCGACTATCTGAACGCCGAGAATGCCTGGACGGAGCAGACGCTGGCGCCGGTCGAGCCCCTGCGCAAGCAACTGGTAAAGGAATTGCGCGGCCGCATTCGCGAGGATGACAGCTCGGTGCCCATGCCCGATGGCCCGTGGGCCTATTATCAACGCTACCGGGAAGGCGGGCAGCATCCGTTGTTGTGCCGGCGACCGGTGGCCGGTGGCGAAGAACAGATTCTGATTGACGGCGATGCCGAGGCCGAAGGACATGTCTCCTTTCATCTGGGGATGGCGGCGCACAGCCCGGATCATTCTTATGTTGCTTATGCCGTTGATACCACGGGCGCTGAATCATGGATCATCCATATCCGTGACCTGCAAAGCGGGGAGAATCTGCCCGAGGCGCTGGAACAGGCCCGGGGAGATATGGAGTGGGCGGCCGACAGTCGCACCCTGTTCTATACCCGACATGATGAATTGCACCGGCCGCGATGGGTGTACCGTCATCTCGCCGGTTCGCAACAGGACGAGGATGCGCTGGTGTATGAGGAACCCGATCCCGGGTTTTTCGTCAATGTGGACAGTACCCCCTCGCGACGCTATGTGGTGATTGAAAGCCATGATCACACTACCTCGGAAACACGCGTCATTGATGCCGCTACGCCCTCGGCCGAACCGCAACTAGTGATGCCGCGTCAGCGTGATGTGGAATACGAGATTGCCGATCACGGCGACGGCTGGATAGTGCATACCAACGCTGGTGATGCCGAGGATTACCGTATTGTCCATGCCCCTGCCATCCCGCTGGATCCGACGCAATGGCGGGATATTGTTGCTCACCAACCGGGGCGTTTGATCCAGGGCATGCTGGTGTTTCGTGACTGGCTGGTATGGCAGGAACTGGTGGACGCCGAAGTCAGGTTGCGAGTGCGTGAATTTGCCGGCGGCGAGGAGCATCAACTGGAGTTTGATGATACCTGCCATGATCTCGGTGCGTCGCCCGGGTTTGAATACGCCACCGATACCCTGCGCTTGACCCGCAGCAGTTTTACTACACCGCATCACGTATTTGACTATGACATGCGCCGCCGCGAGTTGAGTCTGCGCAAGCAGCAACAGATTCCCAGCGGGCATGATCCGGATGCCTACATCGCCCGGCGACTTTTTGCTACTGCGCCGGACGGCGAACGGGTACCTGTGTCACTTTTCCATCACCGCAATACCCGCCCCGGACCCGACACGCCGCTGTTGCTGAGTGGTTATGGCGCCTACGGCATCAGTGATCTGCCCGGGTTCTCGCCCCACCGGCTGAGCCTGGTGGATCGTGGCTTTGTGTACGCCATTGCCCATGTGCGCGGTGGTCAGGAGCGGGGCTATCGCTGGTATCGCGAAGGCAAGTTGCAGCAAAAACCCAATACCTTCAGCGATTTTATTGCCTGTGCCGAACACCTGATTGAGCAGGGTTATACGGGCAAGGGCCGGATTTGTGCGCTGGGCGGCAGTGCTGGTGGCATGCTGGTGGGGGCGGTCATCAACCAGCGCCCGGCGCTGTTTCATGCCGCGGTGGCGGACGTGCCCTTTGTGGATGTACTCAACACCATGCTGGATCCGTCATTGCCGCTGACCCCGCCGGAATGGCCGGAATGGGGCAATCCCATTGAGAATCCCGAGGATTACCACAACATTTTGTCCTGGTCTCCGTATGACAATGTGCAGCCGCAGGCCTATCCCCATCTGCTGGTCACCGCCGGGGTCTCTGATCCGCGGGTCACCTACTGGGAGCCGGCCAAGTGGGTGGCAAAATTACGCGCCACCGCCCCGGGCGACCGGCAGCTGTTGTTGTATACCGATATGCGGGCCGGCCACGGTGGCCCGGGTGGGCGGTTTGACTTCCTGGAGGAAGTCGCGCTGCGCTATGCTTTTATCCTGATGGTGTACGGGTTGGGCGATGTCGAAAATCAAGCTTGATCTGCATCCCATATTCAATCGTGGTGCGCTGATTGATGCCGAGCTCGAGCGCGTCATGGACGAGGCCGAGCAAAAGCGCATCAAGACCGTGGAGATCATCCCGGGCAAGGGCAGCGGCCAGCTCAAGAAACGGGTGCTTAAATTCCTTGAGCGCAAGGA
>SLRW01000062.1 GCA_007130745.1 Gammaproteobacteria bacterium | reverse complement strand
TACGGGGATGGTTCTTCCGCTTACAGTCTGGCTGAATTTGATACCTACGTACGCATGGGTATGGCGCCCATCGCTGTGGTTGGCACCGATGCCAGCTGGGGCCAGATTGCTCGCGAGCAGGAAGAAATGCTGGGTGACAATATCGGCACTTATCTGCTCAAGACGGATTATCATCGCGTGGCTGAAGGCTATGGTGGCGAAGGTATACTGGTGACGCGTGATGAAGATGTGCCGGCGGCGCTGGAGCAGGCCCGTGTCACCGCCGCCAGCGGCAAGCCGGTTTGTATCAATCTGCACCTGGCGCCGAGCGGTTTCCGCAAGGGCTCCATTTCCATGTAGTACGCGCCGGCGCGAAGATGCCGATGTCCGGAGCACAACCCCATGCATTTGATCATGGTCGCCGATGGCAACTGGCGCCCCTGGCTGCAGGAACTGCCTGGCGGGCAGGGCGTGCGGGTGCAGTTGCAGGCCTATGGGGCGCCCCTGAGTTTCCGGCGGGTACTCAGCGGCTGGCGAGAGACCGGCGCCAGTCGTGCGCTGTTCAGTGAATTGCTGGCCGGCATGCCCTTTACCGCCCTGCGCTGGGAAGTGCCGCCACTGACGCGGGCCTGTTTGTCGCGTCCCTTTGAGTGTGTGGTGCTGGATAGCCCGGGGCTGGATCGCCCGGCCGATCCAGCGCCCTTCACCGAACATTTCCGGCAGGCCCGGGGCGCGTCGGTGCTTAGCTTCGATAATCCGGGCGGAGATGCCACGCTGGTGGTGCCTTGTCCGGAGAAGCCCGGGGATGGCTGGACGCATCTGGCGCGTTTTCTGCGAGAGGCGCCCGTGGCGGTACAGCATGCGCTCTGGCGCAGTGTGGCCGAGACCACGCTGGCCCGCCTGGGGGCGCGCCCGCTTTGGCTCAATACGGCCGGTGGCGGCGTCGACTGGCTGCATGTGCGTCTTGATGATCGCCCCAAGTATTATGCATGGCATCCCTATCGTCATTGGCCCCGCCAACCAGGAGATCAACAAGCATGAACCAAACGATATTTGGTGTAGGGCAGCTTATACAGCACAGAAAGTTCGGCTACCGCGGCGTGATTGTGGACGTGGATCCGGTATTCAGCGGCACTGAACAGTGGTATGAGGCCATGGCACGCAGTCGGCCGCCACGCGACAAGCCCTGGTATCACGTGCTGGTCGACGGGGCAGAGCATGCGACTTACGTAGCCGAGCGTCATCTGGAACCTGATGCGTCAGGGCAACAGGTGGATCATCCCGAGTTGGGCCGTTTTTTTAACCGCTTCATCGACGGCCGCTACATACTTCGCGGTCACCGCCACTGAGAATGCTTATCTATCGAAGCGTGGCGAATAGACCAGCGTTTCCTGATCAGTCCGGCGGCGGTATGATTCAATAACAAAATTACATTCCGGGGGAGTATTTTATGTCAGCCATTGATTTGTTCATGTCCCGTGCGCTCGGGTTGTTCTGGATGAGCGCGTTCGCGCTGGCCGTGAGCGGCTGTTTTGGTTCCAGCGGTTCGGTAACACCGGATTACATTAATGCCAGTGGCGATACACTTGAGGCGAATATTCGCCGTACCACCAACGGGGTGCCGCATATCAAGGCCAATACCCTGGAGGAGCTGGCCTTTGGTCAGGGCTACGCCCAGGCCGAGGATAATCTTTGCCTGATTGCCGAGAATGTGGTGCAGGCCGGCAGCGAGCGGGCCAGGTATTTCGGCCCCGGCCCCGGTGATATCAACGTGATTACGGATTTCAGTTACAAGGCCGTAGATATCTATTCCCGCGCAGAGGAAAACCACGACAATCTGGATGATCTCTCCCGGGCCATGCTGCGTGGCTTTGCCGCCGGCTACAACCAGTATCTCAGTGATACCGGCGTGGATAACATTGATGACGGGCGTTGTGCCGGTCAGCCCTGGGTGCGTGAGTTGACGCCGGTGGATGTCTACGCCTATCACCGCATGGCAGCGTTGTTTGCCAGCGCCGAGCAATTTTCTACCGGCATGACCTTCCTTGCTGTGCCGCCCGGAGAGGATCCCATGCCGACCCCGGTGATGGCTGATGCTTCAGAGGCAACCGGACAGATGCTGGCGCGGCTGGAGCACTCGGTGCAACAACATCTGCCCCAGGATTTCCGGATTGATCCTGAAGACATGGGTTCCAATGGCTGGGGGCTGGGCAGTGAAATGACCAGCCATGGCCGTGGCGCGGTACTGGCCAACCCGCATTTTCCCTACAGCGGCTCAAGGCGCTTCTGGCAAAGCCATGCCATTGTGCCGGGGGTGCTCAACGTCACCGGTGCCAGCCTGGTTGGCTTTCCCTTACCCCAGATCGGTTTCAACGAGCATCTGGCCTGGACGCATACGGTGTCCACCGCCAATCGCTTCGCCTTGTATCTGCTGGAACTCAAGGACGGCGACGATATGACTTACATCAAGGATGGTGAAGAGCGCCCGATTACCACCCGCACTTTCCAGATCGAGGTGGCCGACGGTGTGGGGGGCACCGATACACTGGAGAAGACTTTTTATTACTCCGAATACGGCCCGATGGTTGAGTTGAGCCAGATTGAACCCATGTTGCCATCCTGGGGGACGCCGATTGATCTGGGCGATGGCGAAGGTGAAAGACCCCTGGCCTTTACCTACCGCGACGCCAACGATGCTACCGACGGTCAGTTCTTCCGGCAATGGCTGGGGATGGGACGCGCCGGCAGTCTGGAGGAGTTCCAGGCGGTGTTTGCCGACTGCGGTACGGGTTTCTGGGTCAATACCATCTATGCCGATGCCGAAGGCAACGCTATGTATATGGACAGCAGCTCGGTGCCCAGGCTTTCGCATGAGGCCGAGACCGTGTTCCGAAGCAAGCTGGAAGGTGAGCATCCCTCCGCGACCATGAATCTGCTGACCCAGCTTGCCTTTGACATGCAGGTGCCGGTGCTGGAGGGCTGGGACCCACGCGATGACTGGGTGGAAGGCGAATGCGGCTACGGCATCGAGCCGTTTGAGCGGGCACCGGTGCTGGTGCGCAATGATTTTGTGCAGAATTCCAACGACAGTTACTGGCTGAGTAATCCGGCCGAGCCCATGACCGGCAAACCCATCCTCTATGGGCGCACGGAGGTGCCACAAAACCCGCGGACCCGCCTGGGCCTGATGAAGCTGCTTGATCCCCTGGATCCCGGAGCTTCGGCAGTCACACCGGCAGGTCAGGATGGTCTGTTCACGGCCGCCGGGCTGATGGATACGCTGTATTCCAATCGGGTGTTCTTTGCTGAGGGTGCCGGGGTTCTGGATGCCCTGCTTGCTCGATGTGATGCCGTTGAGGATGACCCGGTGGATATTCCCGGTGGTGGCAGCCGTTCAGTGGCAAACGGCTGTGATGCGATCGCAGGCTGGGATGGGCTGGTCAACCTGGACAGTACCGGGGCGCATACCTTCCGGGTG